>NZ_JCBAIQ010000038.1:0-31821 GCF_059772165.1 Paenibacillus sp. TY11
AGGCACCCAGCACAGCGCTGGTGCCCCACATCGCCGCCCCGGCTGCACCAGCCAGGGCGACAAGCAGTGCCGCCGGCTTGAACACACTGGCGGACCAGCTTCCGCGCAGCCCCACCAAGCGGGCCAGCAGCGCGATGTTGATCACAGCCGCCAGCAGATAGGCGACAGCTCCCGCAATGGCGGCTCCAGCCGTGCCTAGCTGCGGCACGAGCAGCCAGTTTAGCAGCGCCTTGGCTGCTGCTGCGGCGAGCATCGCCAGAGCTGGCGCGCGAACCGCGCCAAGCCCTTGCAGCAGCGCAGCTGAGATGATGCTGAGCGTGCCGCCTACGGCGGTCAGCGCCATCCAGCGCATGACCCCGCTGCCGGTGTCGTCCGCGTACAGCATCACATTGACGGGCACGGCCAGCACGATCAAGCCTGTCGCAGCGGCTAGTCCCAGCAGCCAAAACCAGCGCAGCGATTGCTCGCACTGGCGACGCGCCAGCTCCGTACCGCCGGTCACCCTAGCCTCAGCCAGCGATGGGATGAACAATGCCGACAGTGTGGTGGCAAACATCATGACCAGCTGTACCAGCGGCAGACCCCGGTTATACACGCCGAAGGCCACCATAACCGCAGTATCGTCCAAACCCTCCTGCTTTAACAAGCGAGGTACGGTAAACGTGTCTACTAAGCTAATTAGTGGAACGGCTAGCGCTCCAAGGCAAACAGGCAAGGCATAACGCAGCAGTGCCTTTAGCAAAGTGCCATAGCTTTCCGTCCGGTGGGCTTCTCCTATCCCGGCTGCACTCTCAAGCACACCTGATACGACAGCACGACTGCCACTCACCAAACCGTCCGCCGTCTTCCCTATGACATCATAACGTCCGGACGCAGTCTCCTGTATCCCCATTTGTTCGATCTTCCCAGCGGGCTGCAAAGCCTGCTCAGATGGCCTCCCTTGCCTTCTAAGCCTCTTCCTGTGATTTCGCCAATACAGCAACATGACGACCAGGCCCGCTGCTCCGCCAGCTGCTGAACCAAACACTGCTCCGGCGGCAATCATATCCGCCCCCGCTCCTTGCGACAGCATGAGCAGCAACAGAATGATCATTACGCCTACTCGTATCGCCTGCTCCGTCACTTGGGAGACAGCAGTCGGGATCATATTTTGTAAACCTTGAAAATATCCTCTGAGCCCTGCCATAACCGGCACGAACAAAAAGGCAAACGCCGCAGCCCTCACCGATGGAATGACGTGAGCATTGTCGATCCACTGACCGATTAGCGGCGCACACGTATACATCAGCACACCCAGAATCAATCCAAAAATGCCCAATACAAGCGAAGATAGCCGAGCAACACGTTGCCCCGCTGCCCGGTTTCCCACTGCCTCATACTCAGCTACAAATTTGGATATTGCTGCCGGAAATCCAGCAGCTGCAATGGTAATTAACAGCGTATAGAAAGGATAAACCGTATTATAAATGCCAAACACGCCGTCGCCGCCAATATTCTGCAGCGGGATTTTTTGCAATGTGCCGATCAGCTTGCTCGCTACCGCTGCCAGTGTCAAAATGACAGCACCCTGTAGTAGCCGCGAAGCGGCGCGATTTTCTTGCATCCTCCGTCTCCACTCCCACCTGAAATATGCATCTTTCACGAGTCCTATTATACCGCCTCTTCCCCCGGAAAGAAAAAAACCCTGTACAACGCAGGACGGCTTTCGCCATTCTGTGCGTCATACAGGGGTGAAACAGGATGTTACTGTTCCATTTGTTTGCCCAGGAAACCAGCAGCTGTTTCAGCCATTTTGATCTCCATCTCAGACATTTTTACATTTTCGTCCTTGTTCAACAATACAACGGAACCAATGGGATCACCACCGGAAACAATGGGAGCCGCCACAAAAGACGAGAGTGTTTCTTCGTGGTCTCGCGTTAGCTCATAGGAGCCGCTGGCTGTCTCCAGCACAGTTTTGCGATTATCCATGCTACCTTCGATAATGCTACCGATTGGCTTGTCCAGAAACTCTTTTTTGGAGCCTCCAGCCACCGTAATAATGGTGTCCCGATCGGTAATCATCGTAATATGGCCCGTGCTTTCAAACAGGGACTCAGCATATTCTTTGGCGAAATCACCAAGTTCACCAATAGGTGAATACTTTTTCAAAATGACTTCTCCGTCACGATCCACAAAAATCTCAAGCGGATCTCCTTCACGAATTCTCAAGGTGCGGCGAATTTCCTTTGGAATTACTACCCGCCCAAGGTCATCAATACGGCGAACTATACCAGTAGCTTTCATTTCACATGTTGCCCCACTTTCTCAAGAAGAATTTAGTAAACTACTGACGGTATCGAAAGACGCTTCCACTCCCCCGGAAGCGGTCACGAAGAACGTCACGGTCATGGTGTTTATGGTGATATCTGACCATAGTATTCATCTGTTCCCAATTCCTTATGCATGTTCAGTTATTTACCTTCGTTTGTAGCTCCATCTTTGGCTGTTCCTGCGTTGGTATCGCCCGTACCGTTTGTTGTTGCGCCTGGTGTAGTTGTGCTACCGGCACCGGAAGTTGCACCGCTTTTCTCTTGCGTAGCTGGTACCTTCGGCAGATTGATTTTCAAATCAAGCTTCGCCAAATCATTTTCGGTAAAGTTTTGGATACTTTCCCCGGCCAATTTATTTTTCAGGGCAGCCTTTTCGTTGTCTTTCAATTTATCAAACGTTGGCTCATTGCGGGACTCCACTTTGATCACGTGATATCCGTATTCCGTTTCCACTGGCTCACCGATTTTGTTAATCGGTTGAGTTTCGGCTGCCTTTTTAAAAGCAGGTACCCATTGCGCTACGGATGCATTCTCATACAGACCCCCATTAGACGCAGAACCTGGGTCTTCTGAATATTTCTTGGCAATGGTCGCAAAATCCGCTCCTCCGTCCAGCTTCGCCTTCACTTCTTTGGCCAGCTTGAGGGTATCTTCTTTTTTACGCTGTTTCTTCGTTTTTGGATCTTCGAAATTAATCAACACATGGCGCACGCTTGCTGTCGTGAATTGATCTTTATTCTTCTCAAATTCCTGCTTTAGCTGCTCGTCCGTTACTTTGTTCGTTTCACTGTTAATTACGGTCATTACACGCGTAAAGTAATCTTTCACACCTTGTTCGGTCAGTTTTTTATCACTCAGAAATGTCTTGAACTTATCTTCTCCGACCGACTTTTTATACTGCTCCAGCTGTTCGTTCCCTTCTTTGGCACCCTGCTCCTTGGCTTTGTCGTCCGCTTTGGCCGCCAGAAGCTTGTACACCACTTCCTGCTTGGCAATTTGCTCCCGTACCTGATCCGAAGCTAGCGCAGCCTCATATTCCGGGTACAGAAATTTCATCATGCTGATTTCTTGGTTGAACTCATTTTCGGTAATGGTTCCACCCTTATAGGTCACGACAACCTTGCTGTTGTCCTTCGGTTCATCCTTGACCTTATTCTCATCCGCTTGCTTCGTACATGCTGCCAGCACGGATATAGCCAGCAGCGCTGCCATTCCCAAGGAGAGCATTCTCCAAGGTTTTCTTTTATTTAGTTGTGGCATTTTGCAGTTCCTCCTTCAATGTGAATGCTTCTTTCAATGCACTCAAAAATTGCTCCAGCAGTTCTAGCAACTGTGGATCATCTAGACCTTTACCCTTTATGCGTGCGCTCATAGAAGTGCCCTGTTCAAATTGTACACGTCTTTCAAAGCGATTGCCAATCTCGGCAAGTTTGGAGGTCTGTACCGCCTGCTGACGCCCTTCATGGAATTTCAACACTATATTGTCATCCCGTTGCACAATGGACTCGATGCCATACATACGTCCATATACCTTGAGACGGGCCACGGCTAGCAAATGACGCACAGCCTCTGGCAGATCGCCAAATCGGTCGACCAGTTCATCTTCCAGTTCGGAAGCCTCGTCAAAGGTACTGACTGCCGCAACCTTTTTATAAATCTCAATCTTCTGGATGCTATCATAAATATAGTCTCCCGGCAGGTAAGCATCGACGCCCAAATCAATCGACGTACTCCAATTCCGGTTGGACTGATCCTCTTCTCCAAGTACGCTGACTTTACGTTTATTAATTTCCTCAGCCAGCATTTGCGAGTAAAGATCAAAACCGACGGATGCGATGAATCCATGCTGCTCGGCGCCAAGTAAGTTACCCGCTCCGCGGATGGACAAATCACGCATTGCAATCTTGAACCCCGAGCCCAGCTCCGTAAATTCTTTGATGGACTGAAGGCGCTTCTCCGCTACTTCCGTGAGCACCTTATCCCGCTGGTACGTGAAATAAGCATAGGCAATCCGATTGGAACGACCTACACGCCCACGCAGCTGGTAAAGCTGGGAAAGCCCCATTTTATCGGCATCATGCACAATGAGTGTATTCACATTTGGGATATCTACTCCGGTTTCGATAATGCTCGTGCTGACCAACACATCATATTCGCCATCCAGGAAGTCCAGAATGGTTTTCTCCAGTTCGGTTTCGGACATCTGTCCGTGGCCCACGCCCACCTTGGCCTCTGGTACGAGCGCATTGATCTCTGCAGCCATCTCCTGAATGCCCTGCACGCGATTATACAGGTAGTACACCTGCCCTCCGCGTGCCATCTCGCGTTCAATCGCCTCACGAACTAGCGTCTGGCTGTGCTCAACCACATAGGTTTGCACTGGAAAACGGTTTTCCGGTGGCGTCTCAATGACTGACAAGTCACGTACACCCAGCATGGACATATGCAACGTACGCGGAATAGGTGTTGCCGTTAACGTCAATACGTCTACGTTCGTTTTCAGCTTCTTCAGCTTTTCCTTGTGGGTCACGCCAAATCGCTGTTCCTCATCAACAATCAGCATCCCCAGATCCTTAAACACCAGATCCTGCGACAACAAACGATGGGTACCAATGACAATATCGACCGTGCCTTGGCGAACCCCTTTAATCGTCTCATTCTGCTCTTTGCGCGAGCGGAAACGGCTCAATACCTGAATATTGAACGGATACCCGGAAAAACGTTCGCGGAATGTCTCATAGTGCTGCTGTGCCAAAATCGTCGTCGGTACCAGCACCGCCACTTGTTTGCCCTCAATAGCAGACTTAAAAGCAGCACGAATAGCAACCTCCGTCTTGCCGTAACCTACGTCACCGCACAGCAAACGATCCATCGGGCGACTCTGCTCCATATCCTTCTTAATTTCTTCAATGGCCCGAATCTGGTCACGTGTCTCATCATACGGAAACATATCCTCAAATTCCTGTTGCTCTGGTGAATCCTTTTCAAAAGCAAACCCTGGTGCCGACTGTCGTTCTGCATATAGCTTGATCAAGTCATCTGCAATGTCTTGAACCGAGCTGCGCACCTTACTTTTAACCCGCGTCCACTCATTGCCGCCCAGTTTATAAATCTTGGGTTCCTTGTCCTCTGAGCCGACATACTTCTGAATCAGATCAATTTGTTCAATCGGCACAGACAGCTTATCTCCGCCCGCGTAGAGAATATGCATGTAATCCTTATGGATACCGCCAACCTCCAGCGTGCCGATTCCCATGTACTTGCCGATCCCGTGATTTTGGTGTACGACATAGTCGCCGACCTTCAGCTCGCTATAGCTCTTAATCCGCTCTGCATTGTCCACATGACGGCCCTGCTTACGTGCTTTCCGCTGCTTCTGGGAAAACATCTCACCCTCGGTAATGACCGCCAGATGAATAGATGGCATCTCAAAACCGCTTTGCAGATTGCCGATAGCCATTGTCGGCTCATCAATACCGTAATCTTCAAGTACTCGGCGCATCCGATCCAGACGTTCATCTCCACTCGCCAGCATCATAACCTGTGTGCCCGCCTTGCGCCAACGATCCATCTCCGCCTTGAGCACATTCATTTGACCATGGAAATCCTGCATTCCTCGGCAGATGAAATTCAAAATATTTTGTGGCTGCGTATGAGGAACCTGACGGAGGAAAATCGACAGGAACAACGTCTGAAATCTCCGGTTGTACAGCAGATTGTCCGCGTTATCTGACAGTTCTAGCTGCGGTAACGTTTTACCGTTTTGAAGCAAATGCAGGTTCCATTCCGACTCATCCCGTTCCAGTTGCTTGGCTGTTTCCAGCATCCGCGCTGGTTCGTCAATGATTAGAATCGTATCTTCCGGCATGTAATCTGCCAAGGTTTTACGTTCAGGATATAGCAGGGAGATATATTTATAGATTTCGTCAAAATACACATGCTCCCGTAGCAGCTCAATTTCACGATGGATCTCTTCTTTCAGATGCTGCTTAGCTTGACGATCCGTCATTTTGCCCAGCTGCTCCTCCAACAAAATAGCAGCGGCATCCGCCGCCTGATCCATACGATGGTTATTCGCAATAACTTCCTTGCATGGCGTTACGGTAACGCCCTGTACCTTTTCCACCGAACGCTGATCTTGCGGATCAAACATACGGATCGAGTCAATTTCATCGTCAAACAGCTCCACACGATAACCCCAATGAGTTGTCATTGGATAGAAATCAATAATTCCCCCGCGTACGCTCATCTCTCCACGTGATTCCACACGCTCTACACGCTGGTATCCCATCTCGACCATATGCAGCAAAAACGTTTCCAGCTGAATCGTTTCGCCTTCTTTTAGCTCAATACGAGCCTCACGCCATGTTTCCGGGAGTGGCAGTAAACGCCGGACACCAGAAAACGGCACGACAACAATCCCACGAAAACCCTGGGCGCATCGTATCAATACATCAATTCGTTGGGATAATGTCTCTGGACTGGATATTGCTGCCTCAGCAGCTACCAGCTCGTTAGCAGGATACAATAAAACCTGATCAGGAGAAAGCGCTTCCTGCAAATCATCTGCTATTTTTTGAGCGGCAAACATATTGTGCGTCATGACCATTAACGGTCGTCCGGTATCTTCGGCAAGCGCGGCCATCAGTACCTGTCGGGAAGAGCCTGACAAACCTGATATCAGCTGTTCCTTCATGCCTGATGATATACCTGCTGCAATGGATGCATAATCAGCATCCTTCGTAAAAGCCTGAATAAGTGCTTGTAACAAAAAAGGCACCCCTTTATGCTTATAAATAGTTACATGTAAACCGAAAAAGAAGCCTCAGCAATGCTGCCAAGGCTCCATAAGCGGAAATGCCGCTTCACCTCTCAAGCTGGTACATCGGACCAGTTGAATACCTGTTATTGGAGTGGATTTACGAGCAGACTCAGCTCTGGATTATTCTCCAGCGCCTGACTGCAATGCTCGCAAATGACTTTGACAGTCACTTCACCACCCGAATTATACGCTATTATATCTCTACGTTCGGCAGGGGTCAAGGAATGGAAGCCCAACCTTTCTTCGGTTATTGCTGCGGAATCAATTCGCCCCAAGAAAGTTCGACAATGTCTGCATACATAATTAACAATCATGTAATGTATATGCCTCCTGAAAGTTTTCTATACCTTTCAGTATGTCCAACAATCTTCCATTTAAGCCCGTCTACCTGCGTCTGAACTTACTTGTTGAATTCAGCCATCGTCCGTTCAAACGGATGACTCAAGCTGTATTCTAAGGCGTTGCACGTGTCCTCTATCATTCCGGCCAGTAATTCCTTTTCCTTCTTTGGAAAGGTACCCAGAACGTAATCGACAATAGCATGTCCAGGCTCTGGGCGGGAAATGCCCATACGAATCCGGTTGAAGGACTGCGTTCCTGTGTGCTGAATGATCGATTTAATGCCGTTATGACCGCCTGCGCTACCTTGATAACGGAGTCTTATTTTACCGACCTCTGTATCCAGATCATCGTACACGACAATCAGATCTTTCATATCCGCCTTATAGTAATCCATATAAGCACGTAGCGACTCACCTGAGAGATTCATATAGGTCATTGGCTTAATCAGTACGGTTTTCACGCCACCAATGTGACCCTCTCCAATCAACGCTTTGCATTTGCTTTGGTTAATCTGGATGTTATGACGTGAGGCAAGAGCATCCAATGCCATAAATCCGACATTATGTCTCGTTTTCTCGTATTGGGGACCGGGGTTGCCCAATCCTACAATCCACTTCATTAACCTTGACACCCTCTTTCGAAGTCTTGATTTTTTGGTAAAATAGTTGTATTGAACAGGAAGGTGCGTGCCGGTATGCTCAATCAAGGTGATATCCTCTTATATGACAGCCATTTTCTATATCATTTAAAACATTCCGTTCCTGTCCAGATATATGACGGGAATGTACATATTCAGATCGGCATCGTTGCGCGTTTTAATGAGCATTTTGTCGAAATAGAGGACACGCTATACAATCGTCAACGCTTCACATTCATATCTCGGCCAGGCTTTTAGCCTGACATGCTGATAGGGGTTACCTTTTCCACATGGAAAAAGCAACCCCTTTTTTAATGATCCAGCGCTTATTCGATTTCAAACAGTTTGCTGATCGACAATTCTTCATGCACACGGATGATGGCTTCTCCCATTAACGGAGCCACAGACAGTACCTTCAGCTTGCTTGTCGGATTCGGGTGAATGATCGGGATCGTATCCGTCACAACTACCTCTTTTAATGGCGAATTCTCCAGCCTTTCCATAGCAGGACCGGACAGCACGGCATGTGTACAACACGCATACACATCTTTTACGCCGCCTTCTTTAAGCGCATTTGCACCCAATACAATCGTTCCGGCTGTATCAATGATATCATCAATTAAAATAGCCGTTTTACCCTCGATGTTCCCGATGATGTTCATCACTTCACTGACATTTGGCTCTGGACGACGCTTATCAATAATAGCGAGCGGCGCACTCAGGAAGTCCGCCAGCTTGCGCGCACGAACAACCCCGCCATGATCGGGTGAAACTACAATCGGGTTCTCAATTTGCTTGGAACGGAAATATTGGGCCAGAATTGGTGCTCCCAGCATATGATCCACTGGAATATCAAAGAATCCCTGAATCTGCATCGCATGCAAATCCATACTGATTACGCGGTGAGCCCCCGCCTTTTCAATCAGGTTGGCGACAAGTTTCGCTGTGATCGGATCGCGTGAACGAGCCTTACGATCCTGACGAGCATAACCGTAATATGGCATAACGACATTGATACTTTTGGCAGAAGCGCGTTTAAGTGCATCAATCATAACCAATAACTCCATCAAGTTGTCGTTAACCGGTAGACAAGTCGACTGCACAATATACACATGGCAGCCGCGTACGCTTTCCGACAGCTTAACCTGGATTTCACCGTCACTAAACGATGTGGTATGGGATTCCCCCATTGGGATTCCGATGTAGTCCGCAATCTGGTGGGCTAACTTCGGATTGGAGTTACAAGTAAATATTTTGAGTTTGGAATCGCAATAAGTCATTAATAGAAACCCTCCGTGCTGGTTCATTCATTACAGATTCAACAGCTTGCTGATTAAAGGTCATTCCGATCTTTTCTTCTTCGCTTTGGCACGCGCGCGGATTTTGTCCGCATATCCGGCTTTGTTCTCTTGACGTGGTCTGGCAATGGCCAGATCGTTATCAGGGACAGCATGTGTTACAGTGGAGCCTGCTACGACATAAGCACCTTTTCCAATCTTAATCGGGGCGATCAAATTCACATTGCTGCCAATAAAGGCATCGTCTTCAATTTCTGTAATGGATTTATTATATCCATCATAATTGACCGTTATTGCCCCGCAGCCAATATTTACGTTTGTCCCCACCTTGGCATCACCGACATAGCTCAAATGAGACACCTTGGAATGATCTCCAATGGTCGCATTTTTCACCTCAACAAAATCACCGATCTTCACATGTTCGCCAAGCTTCGCGCCTGGACGCAGATAAGCAAACGGCCCTACAGATGTACTGCTTCCCACTTCCGCTTCGTTCAACACCGAATGTTTTACCGTTGCGCCTGAATGGATAATCGTATTCTGAATCTCTGCCTGTGGACCAATCACACAATCTTCTCCGATTTGTGTTCGGCCATGCAGCCATGTGTTCGGGTACAACACGGTATCGGAACCAATAACAACTTCGCTCCCGATATAGGTAGAAGACGGATCAATGACGGTGACACCATTCAGCATGTGCTTGCGAACAATGCGCTCACGCATGTAGCCCTCAGCCACCGACAAAGCGACTCTGTCGTTTACACCGATGGATTCAGACACATCATCTGTCAAATACGCCTCGACCTGCTCACCTTCGCCATGCAAAATACCAATGACATCTGTCAGGTAGTATTCCTGCTGTGCATTGGTGTTCGTTACCTTGTCCAGTGCTGCAAACAGCTTGGCATTGTCAAAGCAGTACGTTCCCGTGTTGATCTCCCGGACAGCATCTTCCTCAGGTGAACAATCTTTCTGCTCCACGATCTTGAGCACGGCCCCGGAAGCATCACGGATAACTCGTCCATATCCTTTCGGATCGTCCAGCTCAGCGGTCAGAATCGTCGCAGCCGCCCCACGGCTCTCGTGCAGTTGCACCAAGCCCTCCAGCGTTTCCGCTGTGATCAACGGAGTATCCCCGCAAATGATGATGGTCGTACCTTTTTCCTGACCGAGTAAGTCCTTGGCTTGCTTGACAGCATGGCCCGTTCCCAACTGCTCTGCCTGAAGCGCATATTCTGCCGACGGTCCCAAATAAGACTGTACCGCCTCTGCTCCGTGACCCACGACGACTACACTTCGGGACACACCGATTTCACGAACCGTGTCGAGCACATGCCCGACCATCGGTTTTCCGCACACCGGATGCAGAACTTTATATAATTTGGATTTCATACGTTTTCCCTGCCCTGCGGCAAGAATGACTGCCAACCTTTCCAACAAGTCCAACCTCCTATCCTGAAAATAACAGTTACCCCTTGGCTAAAACGTTAATTCCCAGATCAGATTTTGCTTAACTTTTCACAATCCTCCTGAAAAATAACGGCGAACCTTTGGTTAATGGCTATTTTTTCAGGCCAGCTTGTGCTGGACATTCATCCCCGGGACGCATCGCTGCCTAGTCCCTGTCTTATGAAAAAGCCGCTTCGGCAGCCCGGATGACTCCAAGTTGCCTTAAAACTGACTGTTAACTCACTAAAGAATATATCTCATTCCGGACAAAAAGAAAAGAGAGCCACAGTTAGTGGCTCTCTTTTTCTTTTATACCCCAATCCTGCTTTAGGCGAATTAAGCGCCTTCTTCAATAGCAACTTCTTCATCCACAGCCGCACGTTCGTACTCAGTCAATACAGCAGCTTGGATCTTCTCACGGGTTCCTGAAGATATCGGGTGAGCGATATCGCGAAACTCTCCGTCTGGGGTTCGTTTGCTTGGCATAGCTACGAACATCCCGTTATTACCGTCGATAACTCGGATGTCATGAACAACAAATTCGTTATCAATCGTAATGGATGCAATCGCCTTCATTCTTCCTTCTGAGTTCACTCGGCGGAGTCTAACATCCGTAATCTGCATGTGTGTTTCACCACCTTTTTCCAAATAGGACTTGGTGTATAATTCCACACAGCAGTTCGAATTCCTTCTTTTTTTGGAGAATTTGTATCCTAAATTCAGGTAATTTTTTTGAAAAGATTTCTTTTCGACATATTTAGGTATTTTATGATGGATTGTGACAATTTACTGCCCTGTTCACTCATCAAAATAATTACCCAGCTTGACTGTAATTTGCTTGCTGCGAGAATCGACTGCGGTCAGGTTCGCCAGTGAAATATAATCGTGCAGCAGGCGCTCTTCGTTCTCCACCTCGCCTGATTCTACCAGCACACCTACACCGGCTACCTCAGCATCAAACTCAGCCAGCAAGTCGACCATCCCTTGAATCGTGCCGCCGGCCTTCATAAAATCATCTACGATGAGCACACGCGATTTCTCACGCATCGCACGTCTGGATAAAGACATCGTATGCAGGCTCTTTTGTGATCCTGAAACATAATTAATACTTACAGCCGAGCCTTCTGTCACCTGATGGTCACGCCGTACGAGAACGACTGGCAAATTCAGCTGTGCTCCGGTTGCATAGGCGAGCGGAATGCCCTTGGTCTCCACCGTCATAACCACGTCAATCTGGCGATTGGCAAAAGCGGTCGCAAATATTTTACCAGCTTCGTTCATCATCGCAGGCTGACCCAGCAAATCGGACAGATACAGGTACCCTCCCGGTAATATGCGATCAGGCTGCTCCAGTTGCGCGCACAGGTCGTTCGCAAACGCAAGCGCATGCTGCTTGGAAAGCCTTGGGATCAATTTGACGCCCCCTGCCGCTCCCGCCAGCGTCAGAAGCTCGCCAGTGCCCTCATCCTCAAATACTTCCTTGATGATGGCCAGATCCTCGCTTATAGACGACTTAGCTGCCCCGTAGCGATCCGCAAAATGAGTAAGAGGCACCAACGTATGCGGCCGTGACAACAAAAATTGCGTCATTTCCACCAATCGTGAGCTTCTTTTAAGTTTTTTCACAACAATTCCTCGCGATCTATTTTCCTGCCGCCCGCTTCGTACAGTAAAGCACCGGCGGACTGGCCGGTTGCTGGCGGAATGTAAGTGATATAGTAAAATCCGAATATTTAATAGTAAATATATCATCTTCGTACGTATTTGTACAACAATTACCACTATAATCAGAAAAAAATATCTAAAATCAGGTCAAAAGTCGTACTGCGTACACATCTTTACAAAATCCTCTTAGTCCGTTGTAGATCCGTGGCACTTTGGCTTCCTTCGATACCAGTCCGAACACCGTAGGTCCACTGCCTGACATCAGTACGCCATCTGCTCCTAACCGGATCATGGAGTTTTTAAGATGCTCTACTTCCGGATACAGCTTTAGTGTTACATCCTCCAATACATTCCCCAGCGCGTTGCATACATCGGTAAAAGAAGCGTTACGGATCGCATGCTCCATCTGTCGGGCAGACGGATGGTGTGTAATCTGATCCGCTTTGACACGACCATACACTTCAGCCGTCGATACATTAATCGGCGGCTTCGCAAGGATCACCCAGCATTGTGGCGGATTTGGAAGTGGCTTGAGCAGTTCTCCGCGTCCGCTCGCTAAAGCTGTACCCCCTGTAATACAGAAAGGTACGTCTGAGCCCAGCTCCGCACCCAGCACCCTTAATTCTGCATCCGAGATGCCAAGCTTCCACAGCTTGTTCAGTCCACGCAGCGCTGCGGCGGCATCACTGCTTCCGCCCGCCAAGCCTGCCGCCACCGGGATATGCTTATCCAGATGGATATGGACGCCCGTAGACACGTTATAACGTTCCTTGATCAGACGCGCAGCCTGAAAAGCCAAGTTTTTTTCATCCAACGGTATGTACCCGGCTTGACTTGAAATAATAATGGTATCACGCGGTAACTCGGACATCGTCAATCGATCAGACAGATCGACCATGGTCATAATCATTTCGACCTCGTGATAACCATCATCTCGCTTACGTAGAACATCAAGCATTAAATTGATTTTCGCCGGTGCTTTTTCATATATTTTCAAGGCGTTCACCCACCTTCAACTTTTCCCTCAAGACAGCTTAACATATTATATCAGACTCAGCGTGTCAAGTCATGAGGTTCAAAAAAGCGGAGATGCCCCGGTATGACCCCGGATATCCCCGCTTTTCATCAGCACCACCGATAGCTACGATTTACGAGAAGCTGCCTGCTCCGCAAGCTGAATGGCCCGCTTGACCATGTTGCCCGCATCCTTGGCTTTAATGCCTCCCCAGCCTTCTTCTTTGACCGTGTCGTAAAACCCAAGATCTTTGGCCAGCTCGTACTTTAGCTCCTCCGACATGACACTCCGTCTTCTTCGGCTCATACATACGCCTCCTTCGGCAATGGAATAAGGAAGATCATTCCCGCCTTAGTATGTGCAGAAGTGCCATGCTTCATCCTGCTCTGTATATACAAAACGGCTTCGTCATTTAAAATGACGAAGCCGCCGTTAAACCTGCAAAGCTGGTATAAATCACGTAAAATCAATTAAGGTGTTTCAAAATATTCGACTACACTTGTATGGGAGTCGGGATCATATACGCTGACTTCCACCGACTCGGTAAGAATGTCAGCATAGCTGTAGGAGACACGTTTAAACGTCTGTTGCTCCTGATCCAGCTTGACGATAAAAACAGAAGGGTACGTTTCTTCCAAGACACCAGTTCGTTCGACGGTCTTACGGCGTCCGCCGTTAGCCCGCAGCAAAATTTTTTGCCCTACATGTGCGTCGAGACTGCGTTTGATTTCCAACAGCGTATTTTTAGCCATTGCCTAACGACCACCTCTTTCCTTGTCCATTATAACGAATTTTAGAGGGATTGTCAAATCGAGCTAAATATTATAACAACACAAAAAATAAGTTGTCAATTTAATTTTTTGCGAACAGGAATAATCTATATAAAAAATGGCAAAAAGCCTCTGGAAGCAGAGGCTCTTTGTTCAGGTTAATCCAATTTGGCACATTTGAATCCTAGATTGCGGAAGGCGTTACTTTAAGCGTCGACAAATTTTCAAGCTTCGGCAGGCCGATGCGATAGCTTCCCCTAGTTTCAATTCCACCCACTCCGCGACTGCCACTGATTGTCTGGTGAAACAGGTCGCCCATATTGACCGTATCACGGATCGAAGTAAAGGCCGCCTTGGCAGCCACGTAAACGGGGTCCAGCGCGTGAATCAGGATACGCCCTGGTGAGCTGGCAAAGTTCGCTCCCGCACGTAGCAGCGCCTCAAAATGGGACTGGCATGCCCCCGCTACAATCGTCAGCGAATCCAGATGACGTTCATATTGTCTTGCTACCTGAATCGCTGCCACAAAATTTTGCGAATTTTTATAGCTTTTCAAGCTGTACAAATCGTAAGGCTGCGGCTGCTTCAGCACACCGTCATGTCCGGTAATGACTACGATATCCGGACGGATCCGGGGAAGCAGGCGATACAACGTATCCGCCATTGCCGATTCGTGAACGTGATGCCCCTCTGCGGGAACACGGAGCTGTTCATATAAACTGAGACATTTTTTCAAATAGCCAGGGTCTCCATCCAGGTGAAGAACCTTTCCCGGCATTTCAAAATACGTCGACTCCACTGGATCACTCCACTCCCCAATCAGAGCTGCCTGACTGCGGGCAGCTTGCTGCTGGCGTGCCCGTTGCAACAGATTAAGAGACTCACCAGCCTTAATGTGGGCCTGTTGAGTCTTACCGCTAATCTGGTCTGCAGGCACTCTGACCAGATCGTTCACAGGGGAATCGGCCAGCAGCCGAAATTCCGTCCCCTTAATGATCGCTTTATCCCGCTGGATGTCCTCAACACGAAACGTGACATCTCCGCCGTACGATTTCCGAACGACCAAGTCTCCTAAACTCATCACACTGTATCACCCCTCTTATATCGTATGGGTGAATGCACAGTTTGGTTCCAGCTTAGGATATACCGGCCTCCAACAGCACAGCGCTGAGACGCGCAAATTCCTCGATACTTAGCGTTTCCCCTCGACGGGAAGGCTCAATATCAGCTTGTTGCAACAGCGGCTCCAGCGTGTCCCTGTTCTCTTTGGTGAAGAAGTGGCTTTTTAAGTTATTGGAAATTGTTTTACGACGCTGGGCAAAAGCGGCATGAACCACTTCAAAGAAGTGTTTCTCATCCACCACGTCCACCGGAGGGGCTTCCCGTACACGCAGTCGAATGACTGCGGATTCCACATTCGGCTGGGGAATAAATACTGTATTCGGAACAGTGCAGACTAATTCAGGTTCGCTGTAATATTGCACCGCAATGCTCAGGCTGCCGTAATCCTTCGTGCCAGGAGACGCAGCCATGCGCTCAGCCACTTCCTTTTGGATCATGACGACGATATTCTCCAGAGGGAGCTTGTCCTCCAGCAGCCTCATCAGAATCGGTGTAGTAACGTAGTACGGCAGATTAGCCACGACACTTACTTTACTGACGTCTGCAAAATCAGCAGCAAACACCTCGCGCAAATCCAGCTTCAACACGTCCCCATGACGTACCTTCACATGCTCGTAAGGGGCCAACACTTCTTCGAGAATTGGCAGCAGCCGCTGGTCAATCTCGACAGCGGTAACTACCTTAGCCGATTGCGCCAGCTTCTCGGTCAAAGCGCCAATCCCAGGACCGATCTCAAGCGCTCCCTTTGTATCATCCAATCCGGCAGCATTCACAATCTTATTGAGAATATTTTGATCAATCAGGAAATTTTGTCCCAAACTCTTTTTGAACGAAAAACCGTGCCGTTGAATAATTTCCTTTGTACGCCGCGGTGTTGCTATATCTTGAATCCCTGTCATACGGATATCACAATCCTTCACTTTCAATTTGTGCCAGCGCACCGGCAAATTCCTCACGGCTGATCTGAAATACAGAGAGCCGTTTATGTAGTTGCTTTCCGTTACAATACCCAATACCCAGCACATTACCCAAGGCCATACGGCGTGCAGCAGCATTGGGGTGGGTGATGAGTCCAGCGTCAATCAGGTCCGCCCACTCAATCAGCGGGTCGGCGCCTTCCACTGTCGTATGTACCCGTGCGAGTGCGTGTCTGATTGCCTCCGGTGAGGCATTCTCCACGCCAATATCCCCTTTGCGCGTCGCTTCTGCCTCGGGTATAAAAGCCTGCTTGCATCCGGGTACCTTGGAGGCGATAATTTTACGGATACGCTCCCCTGCATGATCGGGATCGGTCAAAATAATGACCCCCCGCCGCTCCTGCGCCAATGCAATTTTGCGCAGCGTCATTTTATTAATGGCTGAGCCGCCAGTTTCTATCGTATCCGCTTCAACAGCACGGCGAATGGCCACCGTATCATCCCGGCCCTCTACCACGATCACTTCCTTGATCATTTGCGTTTCCCTCCACTGCTACACAGCAAACTATATTTATCTTTCCCTGCTTTTGAAAACAAAATAAGAAGAGGATATCCTCTTCTTAGCATGGCATAACTATGTTGTTAATACTATCGCATTGTCCTCAACATACACAACCCGTTTTAATTGATTTCAGGCTTTACGGGTCCAATAACATATACGGTTTTACCGTGCTTACGACCAAATTGGTTGGCTCGGCTCAAACTCTCATAATACACATCGATTTTGTGGCCTTTAATCGCGCCACCGGTATCCTCCGCACGGCGGAAGCCCACCCCTTCGATATACACCCACCAGCCGATTGGAATTACACTCGGATCGACAGCGATGGTGCGTCCTTCCGTGACACGCGTGCCGGATGCGGTACGTGTACCGATACCTGGCTCCTGTGAGGAATACGCCGTCATGGAGACATTTTGTAAAACTTTGCTATATTTAAAATTGACACCTGCTTTACGGACAGCACTGCCCGAACTAAGCGTTGTTACCTTAACAGCATCTTTGGGACCGACGGAAGCAGCTAGAACGACCGGTTTTTTCTTCGTTCCTACCGCAATTACCTTATCCACACGCGTCTGTGCAACTTCCTTATTGACCAGCTGTTTGGATACCAACTTTCCATCATGATATACCTTTTGAACGTGCTGAACTACCACGCCCGACTTACCACTTTGGATGACCCGATTATCGCCTTTATAGAGACTCGGATCGGCCGTTTTGATGACCTGATAAGGCACCTGTTTTTTCTGTTCGACCTGCTGTTTCTTCACACGGACGATTTTTATGTCCATGTTAGACGAAACAGAGGCATCCAACGCAGGGTAAACTTTATCCGTTGACGATAATTTATAGCCCGAGGTGCGAATGGCACCCTCTACTGTATTTTCTGTTGTGTACAGCTTTTTCGTCTCATTGCCTGAGGATACTTTAACTTGATTGGCACGTTTAATGACTACGCGATCCCCATCCTGTACTGCTCCGTTTAGCGGCATGGAAACTGTATCATGCGGCTGAAGTGAAATGGAATGCTCGTTGAGCAAATCTTGGAGCTTGGATTCCCGGGTTTCTACCGCAGATGCCTTACCATCGATGACAAAAAAAACTTGTTTTTTAGATTGCGTGTACATCAGAATTGAAATCATAATCGTTAGCGCGATTAGAAAAATAGCAACCAAAGCAGCCTGGCGCACATTCTCTTGCTTCCAACGCAATACGTAAGACATGCTGGATGAGCGTGACTCATGGGTCTCCTCTTTTTGGAAAATGCCCATTTCCTCCGTCCTCCTTACATAGCCCGCCGTCTGGAGTAAGACATAGTTGAGATTTGACGTGACTATAACAGATTTTCTACAAGACAAGCCCGTACTGCGACTGTCCTGCACCATGTACCCGTCTTCGCGGCATGCTGTCCTCCCCTGTTTAACCACAGTATGATGACAGATTTTCTTTTATTCACAACAAAAAAAGCCAGAGAAAGAGACTAGAGAGCTCTTTCGTGGCTTCCGGCATGTGTGAATATGCGGGAAAACTCATGCACGAGATGGCTTCTCTCTTGTTACGCTTACGGGGTTAGCTGTCGGGTTCGGACGTAGAGAGACGCCCTAGTTTGGGTCAACCGCTCATGGCGGTCGCCTTCACATTCACCCCAAAGACCCAGAAAGAAATCGAAATATGGCTCCTCCACCTGTTCAATCCCATCTGGGGAAAGAATTTCGGTCGAGCCGACTGGCAGAAGAGTTTACTCTTCGTACCTACGCGCCGGACTTGCAGAAAGCCATACCGGTTCCCCCGTTCCCTGTTAAGGGACTCAGCGAGACTGGTTCATGAAATGACTTGTTGAGGTTTACATTCAAACAACAATTCACTGAAAAGATGATATCCTGTTTCTATGCATGTTGTAAAGCAGGTTTCAAGTACATTTTTTAAAATATTCGGTTAAAAGTTTGTAATATTCTCGAGTTTCCTGCAACAAAATTATGATTAGCTCCGTCTATCTCTTTATTTTGATCGATTTCTTCGCTTTTTCATTGAATGTCAAATCGTTCCAAGGCATTTTGGGTCGTTATGGCTACCAATTCCTCCACCGTAATACCCTTGATTTGGGCAGCAGCCTCTGCCACCAGTCTCACATGTGCTGACTCATTTCGCTTCCCGCGAAACGGGTGAGGCGTCAGATAGGGAGCGTCGGTTTCAATGAGCAGACGGTCCAGCGGCACCTGTGCGAGTACTTCTTTTGGCTGCTTGGCATTTTTGAACGTTATTGGACCACCGAAGGAAAGGTGAAAACCCATATCCAGCACCATTTTAGCTGTCTCCCAGCTCCCGGAAAAGGAGTGCATGACTCCGCCAATCTCACTCGCTTTTTCCTCACGCAAAATCTTAACAATATCTTCATGTGCATCCCGGTTATGGATAACAATGGGCATATTGAGCTCACGAGCCAGACCAATTTGATTTCGAAGCACCCGATGTTGCACATCCTTCGGTGATGTATCCCAATAATAATCCAGACCGATCTCTCCGATGGCTACAACCTTCTTATGACTGCATAACGATGCAATCCATTCTAAATCGCCCTCCTGCATTGTAATGGCATCCTGCGGATGCCATCCAACTGCCGCATAAATAAAATCATACGTCTCGGCCAATTTCATGGTGGATGGAATGGTCTCACGATTAAATCCGATATTGATCATCCGGGTTACTCCTGATTCGACAGCACGTGCTATAACTTCTTCACGATCTTCGTCAAATTGTGGCGCATCCAAGTGAGTATGAGTGTCGAATAAATCCAAGGTTATCATCTCCTTTTTTTACTTACATTTCTATAAAGTTGTCTATTGTTTGACAAAATAATTCCTTATTTTGGAGGGAAGCCTGTCTTTTACCCCGTTCAATTTATTCTGGGGATAATACATATGATATTTCCCTCGGTGAATGCCACTTATTGAGCGCACAATTTCCGAAACTTCGGATATTTCTCTCACCTCGCCCTGACGTCCAAGCAGTAAAATCTGGTTGTCCGTCGAACCACCCTGCCGAAACACATCATAAGGAAGATCTGTCGGAAAATCAATTTCAAGATCATATTCAGGGTGCAAACCAACCTTTTCCAAAGCCTCTCGAATACTGTCAATGGTATCTGTATCCATATTTTCTATTTCTACATATTTATACAATCTACGGTCCATAAAACGGCTGCTCAAATCACTTAAAATCTCGTCCTTTTCTCGTTTCCACTGGCTAAACACCGTCTGAATCAAAGACTCGTCGAGCATCAGATACTGCTCTACTGAAAGTTCTCCTTTTAAAAGATCCGGTAGCGGGTCCAGCAGAAAACCAAACTCATATCCGTTTCTAAATAATTCCTTCGCTCGCTTGAAAATTTTACGTAAAAGGATTTCCGAGCTGCGTGTTACAGGATGAAAATAAATTTGCCAATACATCTGATAGCGTGACATTAGATAATCCTCTACTGCATGCATGCCTGACTCCTTCACAACAATTCTCCCATTATGAGGACGCAGCAGTCGTAAAATACGATCCAAATCAATCGTGCCGTAATTGACACCTGTCGAATGAGCATCCCGTAACAAATAATCCATACGGTCGGCATCTAGCGGACTTGTTACCAGGTTGACAACGATCGGCTTATCATATGTTTTGGCTATAACCGCGGCGACCTTTTGTGGAAGCTTCTCATCGACTTGCCGTAGCACGGCGTTGATCTTCGTGTCCCCCAGTACAATGCGGCATGTCCAATCCTCATGGTTCATATGAAAGGCTTCTTCAATAGAATGAGAAAATGGACCGTGCCCCACATCATGCAACAGAGCGGCACACAGAGCAACCAGCCTTTCCTCCTTTGGCCAATCAGGAAAATCTCCACGTTCAAATTGAGAAATAATACGTCTCGTAATCTCATATACGCCCAGTGAATGTGAAAAACGGCTATGCTCCGCTCCATGAAACGTAAGATAAGATGTACCTAACTGCCGGATGCGCCGTAAACGTTGGAACTCCGGTGTGTTGATCAACCGCCATATCGCAGTATCCTGAACATGGATGTAATTATGTACCGGGTCTTTAAAAACTTTTTCTTCACTGAGTGGCTGGTGCAAGATATCAGCTCCTTTAATATTCGGAATAATGGATTAAAATACAATAAAATCCTAAACGATCCCCCTCATTCGACATTATTTGTCGTAATATGTCGAATTATAGTTTTTCGACATTTCCAAATCGACAAACAGGATAAATCATCAGTAAATTAAGGTAATGCACATGAATAAAGCTCTTTGATCTAAATACTTTTGCATAATTAGGCTGTTACTACATTTTTAAGGTTGACTGTTTTGGGAATCGTTGGTATAGTAAATATCAGAAAAGAGAAAATTTTGTCGAATAATGACACTTATATTATTTTAAACGGCGAGAGGAGCCTGATTTATTATGATGAAATCCACTGGTATTGTAAGAAAAGTTGACGAGCTCGGACGTGTTGTTATTCCAATCGAATTGCGTCGCACCCTGGGAATCGGAGAGAAAGACGCTTTGGAAATTTATGTTGATGGCGAGCGCATCATGCTTAAAAAATACGAGCCTGCTTGTATCTTCTGCGGCAATGCTGAGAACGTAATTTACTTCAAAGGGAAAATTGTTTGCCAAGATTGCATTTCTGAGATCCCAACACCTGTGACAAACTGAGAATTTTAGTATATAATAGACTCATCAGGGATTGTTAATTCTAACCTTTTTCATATATACTCCTTGTTGCCTTCCACGGTTTGAACCCAACCGTTGGAAGGCCCTTTTTTGTTTAGACAGTTATTCATAAGAGTGCGTTGTAAACATCCCTCTTGGAGATTGAACGATCTGTGGCTGTACGCTTCATTGCATCCTTGCGTGTAAGCCCCTCTGACTCGTAATGAGCAACGTGGGACTCCAAAGATAAGGACTGCCACCATGCCTGACGTTCCTGTTCCTCTTCCTCTTCGTTTTTTCCCTCAACCACCAGGCAATATTCACCAATCGGCGGATTCTCCTCTAGTTTAGCAAGGCATTGCTCCACCGTTCCCCGCACCCATTCCTCATGCAGCTTGGTCAGCTCACGCGCAAGCACCACTTTGCGTGACCCTAATGTTTCCTTCAATATCGTCAATGTCTTCACAATACGATGAGGCGATTCATAAAAAAGAATCGTACCGTGAGATACCTGGAATGATTGCAACAACTTCTCCAGGTCCTTTTTCTCCCGTGGTGGAAAGCCAGCGAAGGTGAACCTTTCTGTATCCAGTCCTGAGGCAATTAAAGCTGATAGTGCTGCATTCGCCCCTGGGATAGGAATGACGCTAATTTCCGCTTCCAGTGCCAGTTTGACCAGATCCGAACCAGGGTCAGAAATGGCCGGTAGACCTGCATCGCTAACCAGTGCCAAATTTTTTCCTTCTATTATATAACGTATCAGTTCAGGCCCACTGGCAGCCTTATTATGTTCATGATAACTGAAGAGCATTTCCGGCGTGATGTCGAAATGTGTGAGCAGTTTGCGTGTCTGCCGCGTATCCTCAGCAGCGATAATACTGCACGATTTTAAGGTGTTAATCGCCCTAAAGGTCATATCGTCCAGATTACCAATCGGTGTTGCAACGAGATACAACTTTCCCCGTTCTTCTTCGCTGGTACTAAAGCTTTTTTGTACAGCTGCTTTCACACTGAATCCCCCTTGCTTACTTCTCCATAGATATCCCTTATTTCCTGAGTATAATTCCCATCTTCTTGATATACAATGAGCGGGGGCAACAAACGAACCTCCGGTTTGCCATCTCGCAACGCTTCAATCAGTACCATGTTGGCTTCCATATGAGCCCTTGGGTGAACAAAACGAATCCGTTTTGGTTCCAGACTATGAGTGCGCATCAAGGATATAATCTCACCCAGCCGCTGTGGGCGATGAACCATAGATACTTTTCCCCCATTACGGACAAGCCGAGTGCATGCCTGAATGACTTCTTCCAGCGTGCAATTCACTTCATGACGCGCAATCGCCTGGTGAGGATTCAGCTTGATATCGCTACCATTTAGCGGCATATAGGGAGGATTCACGGTAATCGCATCATAAACACCATGTCCCGTGATTTGAACCAGCTCACGCAGGTCCCCTTCCCGAATCTGAATGGCTGCTTCTAATCCATTCAAGCTAACACTGCGTCTAGCCATATCTGCCAAGCGTGGTTGAATCTCAATTCCTTCAATAGCCGCTTTGGTCCGTGTCGTTAGCAACAGGGGAACAACCCCATTGCCGGTACACAGATCCAGGATCTTTCCACGCTGTGGAATACCGGCAAACCGTGCCAGCAAAACCGCATCCATAGAGAAGCTGAACACTTCATCACTTTGGATAATACGCAGATTATGTGAAAGCAGATCGTCAATTCGTTCAGACTTCTTTTCTTTTTCGTACATAGTGCTCCCCCATCTTTATAACCAAAATCGCTTTTCACTCATACTTCCTTACAAAAAAGCCGTAGGCATCTTACTCCTACGGCTTGTTTTTATTTATTCAAAAATGACAGACAGAAGAGGCAATCGCCTTCCGTTCGCAAATGTCCGTAATACACGTTGCATATATGAAATCCTTCATGATACAGCCTTGCCAGATTGTCGTAGCCTTCGCCCACGACCTCACCCGTTTCCTCTTCATCCTTAATGACGATCGGAGGAGGAAGCTTCGGCTTGTTTGCCGTCTTTTCTTCTCCAGAGGTTTCACGTTTGAGCATCTTGCGCACCTGTTCGTTTTCAATCGTTAGTCGTTGATTTTCCTCCAGCAGCTCTTTTACTGCCAGTTTCAATTCACCCAGATCGCTATGCAACTGTCCCATTTGGGTTTCCATTTCGTGAATACGCGCAAAAACATTTAATTTATCCAAGTTTCCACCCCGAAGCAACCTAATGGTTTACTTGACGACTACATCGTCCATTGGAAGTTCCTTGACCTTGCTGATCTCAAACAATTGAACATGCACCGTGCGATGGCCTGCATTCACGCCTACGACTTTACCTTCTCCCAGAGAGGTGATAACCATCTTGCCTACCTGAGGTAGCTCTTCTCGCATGCTCTCGTAGTTATCATGTTCAAACTTGAGACAGCACATCAATCTTCCGCACAACCCGGAAATCTTCGTCGGATTCAGCGACAAACTCTGATCCTTCGCCATCTTAATAGATACCGGCTCAAAATCCCCCAGCCATGAGGAGCAGCACAGAATACGTCCGCAAGGTCCGATCCCGCCAAGCATTTTAGCCTCATCCCGTACTCCGATCTGCCGCAGCTCGATCCGTGTACGAAAAATACTGGCCAAATCCTTTACAAGCTCTCGAAAATCCACCCGACCCTCTGCCGTAAAATAAAAAATGATCTTATTGCGGTCAAATGTAAATTCCACATCTACCAGCTTCATTTTAAGGCCATGGTCTTTAATTTTATTTAAACACGTACCGAATGCATCCTTGGCCGCCAGTTTATTCTCTTCTACAACAAGAGCGTCATCATCTCCGGCAATACGAATGACTTTTTTTAAGGGCAGGACAACATCCGAATCATTTACCTCTTTTTTGCCCACCACAACCTTGCCATATTCAATACCGCGTGCGGTCTCTACAATGACGCAGTTTTCTTTCTCCACTGGAAGGTCCAGCGGATCAAAATAATAAGTCTTGCCCGCCTTCTTGAAACGGACACCCACTACACTATACAAAAATTAACCCCCTTGTATGCCACTAAACCTCATTTGAAGCCGACATTGTACGAATGGCCGCAATTGAAGTCTCACTGTCGCACAAACCGGGAACCTGGCGTCGCGGATTGTGCAGAGTGGAACAAGCGCGCCTTTCTGTTAGCCGGTGATAGAACCGCTTGTATCGGACAACCCAATCAGAAGCTGCTCCACGCACAATTGTCCGTTGACGTGAAAACGGAGCTTCTTCCTGCAATTCGCGGCCAAATCCATATAAGAGACCCATTGTTCCGTGCTGCGGGTAATTGCCAATTTGGAGACGGACTCCAAATGATCTATGAAAACAATGCTTTCGTGCCTTCCGTAACGGAAATGAAGCATATCCTTAAACCACAAATGAAACAGATGAAACAGAATATCCAGGTGTTCAGAAAGTCCAGTTTTAAAAATCTTCTGTTGAGCCAGAATAATGGACGAGCTCCCCCGGCTCATGGACTCCTTCACTAATTGTAACACTACGTTTCTAATTTCTGCAAACCAATTCTGCTGGAGAATTTCTCTACATGATTCCAGTCCTGAAGCAATATGAACGACCGACCGGACAAGCCCTGCCGTATAGCCTTCCCCAATTAGCGCCTGCATCATCACATCCGGCTGTAAAGCGTGGAAAGGGACCTGCTGCGTCCGTGATTGGATCGTAGGCAGCAACGCCTGTCCATTTTCAGAAATGAGTATACCGACCACTGGGATCTGAGGCTCCTCCAGAAATTTAAGCAGGCTGTTAGCAGCTTGCACTGTCATGGTATCCGCCTGCCGAATGATATATACCTTCGGATTGGAGCTTTCAGATTTGTAAGAAAATATACGTTGAAGCCCACGAATCTGGTCAATTTTAATCGTAGCTCCATCCGGCTCTACAATGTGCAAATCCGGGTGATTCCCGTGCTCTACCTTACGGCATGACAAGCACTCCCCACATGCATCATCCATCTGTTGCTCACAAAATAAAGCCTTGGCAAAGGTCTGTGCCATGTTCATCTGCCCGCTTCCCGGCGGCCCACTAAAAACATAGGCATGGTTGACCGTGTGATTCCGCAGCGCGCTTTGCAGCATTTTTTTGGCTACTTCTTGGCCCATTATATGTTGGAAAGACATATTCCCTCACTTTCTCCACTGAAAACAACTGTGATCCATCGGCAAATCGTTGTTTTTCCGGGCAACTTTATTGCTATTTTTCATGATCCCAACCTCAAATCGTCGTTCTTCAGGGTAACTGTACTGCTATCTCCATATCACGTCTGCCCACATGCACATAGTCAAAAATAATCTGCCAGCATGATCAGCAAGCAGATTATTTCTTCGTGGCGACAGCCCGTCTGTATTCATTTATAACATAAGTCTGCATTAAAATGAGAGATTAATCAGCAATCCTCTGATCTCACCGACCCCTTGCAAAAGCTCAATCTTGCCTTGCTCGGTTTCGAGCAGGTCATCTGCCATTTTGAGCAATAGCTCATCCACTTCATCAATCAGCTTATAACGCTTGCTGCGCCCCCGGCGATCCCAGCCCTTTGTGTCCTTCATGGACACGCCTCGCCGAACTGTATCCTCCAAAAACCGTTTGACCAGCATCTTATAGGCCTTCAACTCACGAATCGTCATTGAGCGCGCAAGACGATCTCCCTGCATTTGAATTTCCTTAAAGCGCCGGTTCAATTCCTCCTGCGAAGCCTGCTCCCCATTTTGCTGCATAACATCGGAGAAGCTCTTGGGCTGAATTGGCCTTGCACTCATTTCATTTGTAGACAATGTGCTTTGTAAAGGGCGATAACCCGGATTTATTTTCATATAAACCTGCTTTCTCCCCGGATGCTTCCACTTTTCCCCTTCATGAACGGTTCAACCTAGAACTCAGGGGCTTCTTCGGCTTTCCGGAGACTGCGCTGTAGCGCTGCCGTTTTAGTAAATCTGCTCCTCATTCCCATCATGTGAGCAAGAAATAGGTATTTCCCCTATCATATCGGCAGAATAGGTCCTATTGTGTAGATTCAGAAATGCTCGAAACGGTCTACAGGCATCACGAATACCGTCGCTCCACCCACCTGCACTTCAACAGGCAACGGCAGATAGGAGTCCGTCGTCCCACTCATAGGGGTAACGGGTGTGACCAGCTGTTCACGAACCTTGCAACTGCTGCGAATGACATTCATCAATGAGTCTACCTGATTGTCATCGACACCGATCATAAATGTCGTATTACCTGCACGCAGAAATCCTCCTGTGCTCGCCAATTTGGTAGCACGGAAATTAGCTTTCACCAGTCCGCTGGATAATCTATTACTGTCCTTATCCTGTACAATCGCAATAATCAGCTTCATCCTGTATTCCTCCTTCAAGTCATATTAGAGACAACCTTGTCCCTAGCTCAATTTTACCGTATATCCTTCGACAATTATATGCTAAAATTCTGAACAAACCGCTTTTTCAGCAAATCCTTCAATACTTGCTCTACCTGCTCTGGTGCGGGAGATGCATCGACAATCGTAATTCGCTCTGGAAATTTGCGAGCCAGCTCCAGATATGCCTCTCGCACCTTATGGTGAAACGATATACTCTCCATGTCGAGGCGATCCATTCCCTCTCCCCGAGATGCATTAATTCTTGCCAATCCCAGTTCAGGCTCAATATCTAGATAAAATGTGGCATCTGGCTCCCAATCATCCACCGCAAAGCGATTAATTGAAGCAACCTCTTCAATTCCGATTCCTCTTGCAAATCCTTGATAGACCAAGCTACTGTCTACAAAACGATCACATAATACGATAGCTCCCTGTTCAATAGCTGGCTTTACCTTCTCCACCAAATGCTGACGCCGCGCCGCTGCATATAGAAGCGCCTCTGTTCGGGCATCCATACTGGTATGAGCAGGGTCCAAAATGATAGAACGAATCTTTTCAGAAATTTCGATTCCACCTGGCTCCCGCGTCGTGATGACTGGATAGCCTTCTTCCTCCATAAACTTCGCTAGCCGTTGGATCATGGTCGTTTTACCGGAGCCGTCTCCCCCCTCCAGCGTAATAAAAATGCCTTTGCGATTCATGTTATTCCCTGCTTTCCTGCCTGAAAAATAAAAGTCACCCACAGGCTACGTATGCTTCTTTTATCCAGTCCTCTGTATTTGTTAAATCTCTAATATCTAATCTTTATTGTAAACGGAATACCCGAATCGTAAGCATGCTTTCATCTGCTACCCCTTGCCACTTGGCTCCCAGTTCACGTAGACGACTCATCCGCAGAGCAATCGCTTCTGTGATCGTTTCTCCTGCATATAGCAGCGGAATACCTGGAGGATACGGGATAATCATTTCAGCCGCTACCCTGCCAGCGGATTCCTCCACCGGCACGGTCTCCATGTGATCCGGGTTAATCGGTCGAAGCCCAAACGGCACCGGACTAGAGTACGCCTTCATTCTATCATTGTTCCACGTGGAAAAATCTAATTCTAGTCCATGCTGCTCCTTCTCCGTGGAACCTAGATCACCAACTGTCTCCTTAAACCGCATATCATTATTTATATGCACAAGAGCCTGCAACAGGTGACTGGCATCCTTAGTCGTAGACCCTAACGTAAACAATAAAACAACATGTTTTTCGTCACTCATCTCTGGAATACATCCGTAAGTCTCCAACTCATGCTTGAGTCCAAAGCCATCCAGTACACCCCATGAATCATACAGCACCAATTTAAAAGGGTCCTGGGTTGAATACCCGTTTGTCCCCTCCTCAGCCCTTTCTAGGACCTCAGAGATCCCCTGAGCGTCATTCTCCTCTTTTACCTGCTGTGTAGGTTCTAGCAGGCGAAAGCGTGGGAGCTGCTCCAGACCCTTTCTAAAAGCATCTGCCGCCGCTAATCCCTCCGTAAAGGCATCCGCCCCTTGAGCCTCGATATACCATCTTGCCAAATCCAACGAGGCCATTAACGGATAAGAAGGGCTAGAGCTTTGCACCATCGCCAACCGCTGACGAAGCAGCTCCCGATGAATTCTCTGTCCCTGCACATGTAACATGGCCCCCATGGTCATAGCTGGAAGCATTTTATGTGTCGATTGGACGACTACATCAGCCCCACAGGAAAGAGCAGAGGCTGGCGAACGAGGATGCAATCCATAATGAGCGCCGTGTGCCTCATCTACCAATAGCGGCACATGGGCTGCATGGCAGGCTTTAGCTGTTGCCGTCAGATCATGCCCCATCCCGTAGTAGTTAGGTAGCGTAAGAAACACCCCTTTAGTCGCAGGATAGGCTTTCAGTGCAGCTTTTATCGTATCCGTTGTTGGAGCAACCGCCAGCCCGCTAAGCGTATCTATTTCCGGATCCAGGAACACCGCAGTAGCCCCAGACAGCATAAGACCATTCAGGACAGATTTGTGTACATTTCTCTGTACCAGCAGTAAATCTCCCGGCTCCGTACATACAGTCAAAATCATAGCCAAATTACCGACCGTGCTTCCTCCAATTAGCCAAAAGCTCTCTTCTGCACCAAAGCACTTTGCAGCCAGCTCCTGCCCTTCACGAATCACGTCTTCTGGGTGATGCAAATCATCCAGTCCAGTAATTTCCGTCGCATCAATAGACATCACCTCTTGCAACAGAGATGCGATATCTTCATGCTCATATACTTGTCCATTTTTATGCCCCGGTACATGAAAAGAAGCATTGCCCTGAGTCCGATAACGTATTAGAGCTTCCATTAATGGTGCAGGTACCGTCTTTTTCCCCATCATTCTGCAATCCTTCCAAACAAAGCTTTATATCTACCCTATTTTATCGTAAAATCAAGCGGAATCCTACTTTTACTCACAGAAAAAAAGGCCCGTATCGACAGACCTTGGAATGCCAATCCTTCAAAGACTAGCTAGCAAAGGATATTATGCATTTTTCTGTACCCAGATTTGCTTTAGTTGATCAATAAAAAAATGATATTTGGCGTCAGTTGCATCCGTGTGCACCATTTCGGCTTCACACGTATCGCAGATAAACTCGGAAACGATAAAAATGCCTTCATGCTTGTGTTGTCCGCATATAATGCAGCGGTGACCGCCTTGATCATGCATATCCATCCCACCTTGTTTCTTTTACTATTAGTATGGGGCACTTTCTACTATTTTAAACCTTTTCATAGCTCAGTTCGACGATATACTCTATATATATTCCCGCTGGGCCCTTATGGTGTTTGTACCCCGTATGTTTAAAAAACAGCCGTCTATGCCGATATAATAAGAAAAGCTTCTATGTATGGATACCCTTTCATCGGAGCCCTTGCACACCTCATCAGTCATAGCTTTTCCTGTAATTATAGAGTAGGTTAGCTAACGCTGGATGTCGATCATTCTGTACTTTTGCAAAAACGATTTGATGCTTATTAAAAGCGGCATGAGCGAATTCCCGTCCCTTTTTCCGGCTGTGGACGGGAAGCCACTTGTGATGCAGTAGATTAATGAAAGGACTGTTCGCATGACAGAGGAAACCGGAACCAAAGCTACCTACTATCACTACAAGCTCATTAAAAAAATCAGTATACCGCGTCAGCTGATATGGAGTCACATTACACTGCCTGTTATTATGCTCCTCTTTTTGCTTCTTGCCTTTTCCTGGACTAGCGTATTTTTGTTTGCTCTTGCCTTTTTCCTGACCTTATGGGTACACTTCGTAATTTCACGATCTGTACTATACATAGGTGGCGGGACAGCCTTCCGCAAACGCTGGGCATTCCACCGTAAGCTACCTTGGCTAGGCTATATGACAGACCAGTACATTGGCTATAGCATCTTTCGTCGTGTGCACATACATACACTCTGGATTGGTATCTGCTTGTCAGCCGTATTCATTCTCTGGTCTCCACCAGCCTTTACTGTATCCTTACTCTTCTGGCATCTATGGCTTATTGCACCGCGTCTATACATCCTGAGCCGGCTTACAGGCGAGAGAAAAGACGGCATGTTAAAGTTCACCGATGAAGATGCCTCATATTATCAACAGTAAATCTAACCACTTATTATCCGTACAAATAGAAAATTCACATCTGAACTAACATATCTCCAACGATCTGACCGAAGCAATAAAAAAAGGAGCAACCCCAACCGGTTGTTCCTTTTTGGTATTTTTGCAACTATAATCGCTTTTTATTCTCTCATCAAGTAGACTTTCCCTCATCTTTATCCTCATTATTAATGTAGAAAATTTGACCGACATACAAATATATAAAAGGAAGCCACTCCCTACTCAACGGCAGTTTCGAGTGCTTCCCCATATCCGATCTCTTCATTCATCTCTATACACAGCATACAATACGCTATGAGTTAACTATGACCTACAATAAATCCTATGTTGAATACTTGGTTGAAAACCGTGCCCCTAATTAAGATCCACACTTTTGCTCTTCACAGCAGCCTTTCTGTCTTTTGGAACCAATACAGTAAAAGAACCATCATGCACAGACAAATGCACCATATGTTTATTTTTCTGAAACACCTTCTGATTCGAGGTGGATAAATTCGGTTCCTCAGTCCAGCCCCAAGCTGCAATCTCCTCCAAATAAGGGGCAGGCAGACTATCACTTTCCTTCAACGCTGGCAGTGCATAGCGAACATAGTCCATGTCCGAATTACTGCTGGCCCGATCGGTTTTACTAGCTTCTTTGGGAACCGGAAACGTCTTCTCATTGGCAGCACCCTCAAACGATGTCCAAGAAGGCTCCTCTTCCACGCACCCGGTAAGAATCGCGACAGCGACACTGAATAGCACCAATAGAGCAAGCCATTTATTTCGCCGCATGATCTTCCCTCCTTACCAGCCTGATTGACTATACAAATCCCTATGATGGAGTTTGCATAATTCTGCAATAATGCAGCGTGTGTGTATGGGATTCAATACCTATATTATACAGGGTTTACTCTTACATTCCGTAACAAAAATGTTACCTTACTTTTGTAAGGATATTTCTAAAATATAATATATGCAAAAAAAAGAACCATAATCTCATTGAGATCATGGTCTTCTTTACTTGTTGCTTGGCAACGTCCTACTCTCCCAGGACCCTGCGGTCCAAGTACCATCGGCGCTGGAGGGCTTAACGGTCGTGTTCGGGATGGGTACGTGTGGAACCCCTCCGCTATCG
>NZ_JCBAIQ010000039.1:0-25435 GCF_059772165.1 Paenibacillus sp. TY11
TTAAAGACGTTACAAAGTAACGTCAACCTGTTTCATCTTCATCCACTCTATTGAGAAGAACCGAAGATGAAACAATATAGAAAGAGCGATAAGCTCATTTTGAAACTGACGAGATAAAAATATCTCTTGTTCGCTTCCAATCTATACAGCCTGACGGCATGTACTAGAATTTCAGCAGTTGATTTTGCAAGCAAAATCATTACTCACTCGTTGTTCAGTTTTCAAAGATCAATTCAACAGCCATCAACTGGCCAGATACATAATTTATCACGTTTATATCTATCAAACAAGTTGTAATATTTCCCAATCTACTCTCCTACTATTATAGTTGCTAGATTTGTAACTCTACAGGGAGTTAGTTTTTATTAAAAAACTCCAGTGCACAGTGATTTACCTGGAACAACCGTAAAGCTTTTATCTCCCCTTATAATGCAGGGTTGATCAGATATAAACACCATAAACCAGAAAAGCAGCAACTCTCTAGTGTATTTGAGAGTTACTGCTTTCGTTTTTGTCGATAGAATCTTCTTTCCCTGCAAATGTCGCTTAACTTAAAGCTGCAGCCAAATCCTGTATCAGGAGTTCGGCAGGCTCGTGCCCTACAGCCAAGCGGATAAGCGATTCGGGCATGTGTTGGTTTTTCAAACTCTGCTTATTGTAGCCATAGTTGGGTGAGATCACCTGGCTCTCCATGGACCCCCAGGATACACCGATCCGGAACAGTCGCAATTTATTGATCACTCTGCGTATATCCTCGTAAGCCGAATCCTTTAGTTCAAAACTGAATAGTCCGGCATAACCTTTGAGCTGTCTGCATGCCAGCTCATGCTGTGGATGAGAAGGAAGTCCGGGATGATTTACTTTAGAAATGGCCGGATGATCCGATAGGAAGTGAGCAACCAACAGAGCATTCCTCTGGTGGGCTTCCATTCGAAGCGGAAGTGTTCTTAGACCTCTGATGAGTAGCCAGGCTTCAAAGGGAGCCAACGATCCGCCAATCAGCTCATATTCCTTAGCATACATTCGGTTTATTATTTCCTTAGAAGCGATCACTGCCCCTGCAATTAAATCATTATGGCCACCCAAATACTTGGATGCGGAGTGAACAACGATATCTACGCCCCATTCCAATGGTTTTTGGAAAAGGGGTGTAGCCCATGAATTATCTATGATTGTGCGGATACCCTTCGCTTTGGAAAGCGCGGTTACGTCCTGAATATTTACCATATCGAATGTGAATGAGGTGGGAGACTCCATAAGGATAGCACGGGTCTGCGGTTTTATGGCATTAGCAACTGCTTCCGTAGAAGTCGAATGCACGATGGTATAGTCTATATTGAACCTCGTTAAATATTTGACTAGGCTGACGGAGGTTTCATATATATGTCCGACCAGAATCAGATGATCCCCTGCAGATAAGCTACACATTAAGGCGGCACTGATGGCAGCCATTCCGGAGGCAAAGCACTTGCAGTCTGCCCCACCTTCCAGCGCAGCAATCATTTGCTCTGCAATCTGAACGGTAGGATTGGTTCCTCGCGAATAGACATAATGCTCCTTTTCATTATTAGCCGCCTCCGCATAATCATCGTAGGAATCAAAGAAAAATGGAGCAGTCTCATAAATAGGAGGGGCAGCAGCCTTAGGAAAATACCCTAGTTCATCCTCAAACCGGAGACAGATAAGCTGATCATCCGAGAAACTCAAATCTGATCACCACTTTCCGGAAAATTTTCAAACCTAAGAGGTATTCTCCTCAATCCGGGACACAAATATTCCATAAGCCAAGCTCCTCTGCATCCTGTGCTGATTGATTTACGAAATTCGGGAATGCGTCAAGATACACTCCGGGTATCAGAGCTGATCGTTTGTATTTCATTGTTTGAGGTTGGAAGTACCACCTTGTTTTTAATAGGTGGTGAGGCTAAGCAAGATGCTTGGTTAGCCATGTTGTTAGGAGCTTTTGCAGGATTATTGCTCCTTCTGCTCCATCTTGCCATTCACCATCAAGACCCCGACTTAGATTTGTACATGTTGTTTCGCCGTTACATGGGGAAATATCTGGGTACATTCTTCAACCTACTGTTTGTTGGCTATTTTGCATATGAGACTTCACGGAATTTACGCGATTTAGGCGAAGTGACAGTATTGACTTTGCTAAACCAAACACCAATGTGGATCATTACCTTGATTACAATCATGGTTATATCCAATACAGTTCGTTACGGCTACAAGGTATTCTTGTTAGTTTGCTTAATTCTTTTACCATTTTTTGTAGTTGGATATACTGTAATCAGCATATTAATCCCGGCGACCGGCCTCTTTAAGTTCGAGTTTATTTTTCCAGTTTTGGAGGAAGGATGGAAGCCGATTTTTAAAGCAGCTATTCCTGAGATTGTTTCCTTTCCATTCGGACAGATTGTATTATTTCTTGTATTTTATCCTCTTGTACACAGAGGTCGGAATCTCACAAGAGCAGTGACCATCACCTATATTATTACTGCAGTTTCCCTCATATTTATTAATCAGCTGATCATTTTTGTCCTGGGTCCTAAGATCGCAGCAAACAGCACACTACCTCTTTTGGAAACCGTACAGTTGATTGACTTGGCGGAAGTGTTTGAACGGATGGACGCACTTTTCACCTTACTTCTCTTTCTTGGCTTAGGAACCAAGATGGCCGCATTTTTTAACGGTGCTGTGATAGGACTTGAAAAAATAACCGGGATTGGATTTAAAAAATGGGTTATCCCCCTCGGTGCTCTGATTTATGGGCTTTTATTTCTATCTCCTAATTACACTCATCACATTATGATCGGTCGAGTGGTTATGATTAATTCCTGGTTTCCTGTTTTTCAGTTTTTTCTCCCTTTGTTACTATTCATAGTTATTGTTATTAGAAAAAGAAAAAAGATAAATAAACAGTCCTCTCCATGAGAAACAAAATCCAACCAATCGCCTTTACTCCGTGGCAGCCCCTATATATAGCATCCGTCTACGTAAGTCGACCTCTTTTATGATGCTTTTTCTCTTTCATCGGCACTATGTGAAGTGTTCCATCCTCGCTATATTCTGCATAGGCGATCTCGTCGATACTGTCATATCCCTGCTCCCGCATCTTTGCTTTAGTCTGCTCTATATCGATTTTCTTCCCCCTCATAGATTCATTCAGAAGTCTTCCTTTGTCAATGACCGTAACAGAAAATAGGCCCGGTTGCGTATCTATCCCCATATCCTGAGCGGCCGGTGGCTCGTATTCGGGTTTGCGCATGACCGACAATGAACCGTTCGTCTCTAACGTGGCGTACCAGACCTCACGAAGAGAAAAAATATTTTGCTGGCGTAGCATGGAGAGCAGCTGTGTAAATTCTATATCATATTTCTCAAGCATTTCTTGATTGACCTGGCCCTTATCAACGAGTAGCACTGTTCGACCTTCTGCCATATATCCAAATTTTACAAAATGGGTTGTCGCCTTCTCGAAAAAGTAGGCCAGCGCGCACCATAGTGCCAAAGCAAACAAAAGCTGCCAAATGGTTACCTTATCGTCATATAACGTATTCCCCACAATTTCGCTTAACACCAATGACGTTAGGAAATCGAGCGGTGTTAACTGACTGAGTGTTTTCCGGCCTGTAATAAAAGTAATGATCCACAAGCCAAAAAAGCTGATGATCAATTTGACACCAATCGTAACAAAAGCCTCCATAGAGATGCCTCCCGGAAAGAAGTTGTTTTCCTTAAAGGTTATTACACCTGTCTACTTCTACATAAACAGAGGACGATTCCACCTTTGAACAGCAATTTTATCATCACAAAAAACCAACATCCTCCCATTAAAAACATGTGAAAGGATGTTGGCTTACAGTTAATAACTTGACCACCTTGATCTTAGCGGCTTTTTACGAGAAGTTGAATCGCTTCTTTAACCAGCTTATCCGTGTCTCCCCCAGCCTCTTGTTCTTCCAATATACAACGTTGCAGATTCTCTGCCACAATTTGGGCAATCGCTTTATCCGATGCGTTACGTACGGCAGATAACTGACTAACGACGTCTTTACACGATTTTCCTTCATCCATCAAACGAAGTACCCCACGCACCTGCCCTTCAATCCTTCTCAGGCGCGTTTTCAGTTCATCACTGTAATTGTAATCCATAAAGCAATGCACTCCTTTTTTGACTTACCATATACACGTATAGGTATATTATAAACCAAAAAAATAAATAGGATACCCTAAATAAATAGATTTACCTTCCCCTGCGAGGCATCCCCCAAGTAGGCGGCTACTCCGGCATATTCCAAACCGTCGATTAGCTCTTCTTGTTGCAGTCCTAACAGATCCATTGTCATGGTACAGGCGACGAGCTTGATCCCCTGCTCTCGTGCCAACTCTATGAGCTGCGGAAGGGAAAGCGTATTGTGCTTTTTCATGACATGCTTGATCATCTGTGGACCGAGTCCGGCAAAATTCATTTTGGATAGTGCAAGCTTTTTGGGTCCACGAGGCATGATCCAGCCAAAGGCTTTTTCGAGCATTCCCTTGTTGGTGCGCACGATTTCATCCTTACGCAGCGTATTTAGTCCCCAAAATGTAAAGAAAATAGTTACTTCATGATCATATGCCGCCGCCCCATTCGCAATAATGAATGCAGCAATCGCCTTATCCAGCTCTCCGCTGAATAATACAATCGTTGTTTTTGGCTGAGCATGCTCTTGATTCTTTGCATCAATTCCTGTTGTTGTAATCATATGGATTCGCTTCCTTTAGTCTCTCCTGCCCATTCGGACATGCCTAAAAGCACAGATTTGACGTTTGTAGCGCCTTTGCCTACTAATAACTGGCAAGCCATTTCACTGCGTGCTCCAGCTTGGCATATCACTACGATTTCTTTATCCAGGTTCAGCTCAGTAAGTCTGTTCTCCAGTTCTCCGAGAGGAATGTGCTTAGATCCGGGGATATGTTTAAGTGCAAATTCTGCGGGCTCACGAACATCCAGCAAAATGAAGTTCTCCTTTCCAGACCATTTTGCTTGCAGCTCTTTATGACTTATCGTTGAAGGAAATGCTTGCTCCTCCTTCACTTCAGCCGGATTTGCTTTGCGTAGATAATGTCGCATTACATCTCCTTCTTGGAGAGTGCCCAAATATTGATGTCCGGTTCTTTTGGCCCAGCTCTGAAAATCGGCTAATGAACCTTTGTCAGTCGCCTGAACCTCCATTATCTGCCCGGCAATGAGCTCATTCATAGCCTTTTTTGTTTTTACAATAGGCATAGGACAAGCTAACCCTTTGCAATCAAGAATCTGATCTGCTTGGATATTATTAATAGATGACATGGTATAACCTCCGCCTGTTTTTTGTGGGGCTTAGTATTAATTTGTATATACATATACCCCTATGGGTATTAGGATAACGAGACTCGCTTCTCTTGTCAACTTATTTGGCCGTTTTTTCTCAGAAGCAAACGAAATCATGTCTTGAACAAAATATAAGTAAAAACAAAAAAAGCCGCGCAAAAACGCGACTCTAATCCATAAACAAAAATTAATCGTCTTTTTTCATCAGTTCTGGCAGATCCAGCGACATCGAAATATTACACAGCATACCTCTGGCGAGAAAAAGCATCGTTCTTTCCATTGCTTGTTCAATACCTGCCCGTCGGAAAGCATCATAGACCGTCGTATGAATTTCACGGAACCCTTGCTGCATCACGCTTACAACCACATCCTCGCGGATCGTCTGCGCCTGCATTTGCAAAAGTGTTTCATTGCGGTATTCCGTCATAATTTGCGAATAGGCTGCAATTAGCTCTTGCTCAAGCTGCTCAGACGAGGCCGAATGAATGACCCTGTGAAAAGAGTCTATGATACGTGCAAATGAAACCTTCAGGGCTTCAACAAGCAATGCTTCCTTGGTAGCGAAAAAACGAAAGACATAGGGTTGAGAAATATTGGCCCGTTCCGCAACTTTGGCTGTCGTAGCTCGGTAGTAGCCCATCTCCGCAAACACTTCAATGGCAGCAGATATGATCTCCTTTTGGCGATTTATTGATGTTGACGTAGCTTTAGCCATGTTTTTTTCATCCTTTTGTTTATCACAGTTTTCTGATTAGTGATTAATCAATTACAAATCAGTATAAACGACATACTCTAAAAATGCAATGGGGTTGAAAAAAGTCGCCTCCGTGATCCGGACGGAAACGACTCAGTTATATACATCTAGTTATGGTGTCATTGAGTTGAAGTATAATCGGATATAATTGACCTTTTGCGTTTTGGTTTGATAGGAAAATACTAAATAATAACTAAGTCCTGATGTGTTATTGATCGTATAATTGGCTTCTGCTGTGCCAGGTATGTCTCTAGAGGTGTCAACTGTTTCCGTGGGTTGGCCCAATTCGTCAACAACTTGTTTGATAAGCAACTTCTTATAGTCTGGATCAGAAGATGTAATTTCTGTAACTTTATCACTTCCATCCAGTATGATATCTGTATGATATTTAGCGTAGCTTCTCATAGGACCTGTAGAACCAGACTCGGATTTCCCCCACAGCTCAAACAAAAGATCGCTGCTAGTTCCCAAGCCAAGACCTTTAGGCAAATTCGGTAAGGTTCCCTGCTTGGCTGCGCTGAATATAGCGGCTGCGGAGCTGTGTTTACTGTGAGGTGAAGCTGTACTACTGGCAGGTTCTTGATGGGTCGAGGTTGAGCCTTGACCAGGCTTTTTTCCAGTATTCTTGGAATTTCCTGTATCCGCGCTTGGCTTACTGGCATCTGTACTCGTCATGTTATTGTGGGTGCCTTGCCCATTTGTATTGAGGTCCGTGTTTTGATCTGTAGAACTAGCAGGTGGTGTGACTTTTTCCGCTGTAGTTGGAGCAGTTGATTTTGCTTCCCCGCTATTGCTGCATCCTGTCATCACAGCAAAACCTATAGCCAATAAAGCGCTAGTGGTGATTAGCTTGTAAGCCAACTTTTTACGATCATGAGATTGATGTGTATGTTTCATTATAAGATCACTCTTTCCTTGTTCATGGGTACAAACCAAGTGTAACCGAACCTCGTTTCCAGAATACCTCTACTTGTATCCAACTTGTAAACAAGGACATTGATGATTTCTAACATACACTATTTACGATCGTAAGCTCCCAGCTGTTGTTTAGAAAAGGAGTAAGGAGAGTCACTCTTCTTTAACCATATATTCCCTTTAATGATGAAGATGTATACTGCAAAAACAAAGTAGATCGTACCTGCAATCCAGTCTATTGCCGTTGGGATGTCTCGTTTTACTATATCATGAATATACCAGATTCCGACTGGAACATGCAGGAGAAGCGCCGTAAACAAGCCGGGATTATATAAGGTTTTTGCTTTGATATTGACAACGATGCCGTGCCAGACGACCTGAAAGAATCCCATAAAAACTGGTGCGAGTCCAAGCCAGACTACGTGCGGGAACCATACGGGGAGCAGATAAAACACATAGGCAATTGCCACATTGATGATCATGGCTGATTGAGTGTTTAAGGGGTAATGATCCGGTGCGTCACTTTTAAACATAACGTTGTTAAATAAACCAGCAAAATATCCAGGCCAGCGGTACTCCTCAAATTGATGAAACAATATAGCTACAAAACTCAACCATAACAAGCCTGTTATATCCGAAAAGATAGCTCGATTCATAAGCAAAACAATACATACAGCCACACCGATGATAGCCCCTGCATCTTGCCAATATTTTCTCAAAAAATTCATATTAGTCACCCCTGTGATTTATTTTTGATCGAAATATCTTTCAAACAGCAGGTTTAATTGTTCCTCTATTGAAGGCATTTCCACAACTGCCCCTGATTCAAGAATCGGACTCATCAGTGCAGGCAGAAAAATAGCCCCGAATATTTGCAGCATCATCGCTAACAACCGCTCCGGCTGTTGCTCACCTGTCAGCTCCTTGATCGTGCTTTGAACCTTTGGAAATCCCATCATGTTTAAAAACTTTCCGTATTCCTGTTGAGATGTAAAGGGCGTGCTGCCCATGACAATAATCCGTGATAGAAGCTCCGGATATTGGCGAATGACCTGTAAATAGTTAAGTAAAAATTGTTTGAGTCTATCTTGGGGGGGCATCGCTGTATTGTCCAAAATAGAAAATGTGTGCTGAAAGCCGTTTAATATCACCTCAATAGCTTCACTGAGCAGATTTTCCTTGGAGCCAAAATAATAATTAACTAGAGAAATATTAGTAGTAGACAGGTCAGCAATTTTTCTGATTGTAACCGCCTCGAAACCTTCCTTTTGAATAAATTCCAGCGTAGCGTCTAAGATTTTTTCTTTGGTTTGTTGTTTTTTGTCTGGGTGATTCATGTTTTTCCTCCTCCTGTTTAGTCCAGTCATAACGGATAAATGAAACGGACAACTTTATGCAAATAATATTTCAAACAATATTTAAAACAGTGTTTAAAATATTGTTTGAAATCAGTTTAGCACTTTATATTTCACAAAACAAGTAACGATTTAAGATTTAGGGTATAGAAAAACCCGCAAAACGAATAAGATCGTTTGCGGGTTGATTGAGTTGAGATTGAAAAAAGGCCTAAATAGCCCAATTCCCTTTGCGGAACACGGCTTCTTTGCTTCCATCTTGCAGTTCGCCGTCAATATCCAGCTCAGCTGAGCCGATCATGAAATCAACATGAGTCAGGCTGACATTGGCACCGTTTTGGAGCAGTTCCTCCCGGTTCATTAGTGTTCCTTTTTCCATGTTAAACGGATACGCACTGCCTAGTGCCAAGTGGCAGGAGGCATTTTCGTCGATACCTGTATTGTAAAAGATGCGATTGAGATTGGAAATCGGTGAATCGTGCGGCACGAGTGCAACTTCTCCCAAATAGCTGGCCCCTTCATCCGTAGCGAGCAAATGAGTCAGATGCTGCTCGCCGGATTCTGCCGTATATTCGGTGACTTTACCGTCCTTAAAGGTGAACGTAATGCGATCCACCAGTTGTCCATTCAAATTGAGTGGCATGGTACTTGTGACATGACCATTTACACCTGTACGCTTAGGCATCGTGAACACTTCTTCTGTCGGCATATTCGCGACAAAATAATCTCCACGCTCGTTTTCACCACCACCGCTACGCCAAATATGCCCATCGGCCAGTTCGATTTTCAAATCTGTTCCAGGTCCACGATAGTGTAGACTTTTATACTTTTTATGATTCAGCTTGTCTTGCACCTGCTCAAGATTTTTCAAATGATTCTGCCAATTCTGAATAGGATCAGAGCCGTCTACACGATTCATTTGGAAGATCGTATCCCACATGACACGAATGCGGTCCTCTTCTGCCACATCGGCAAATACTTTATCGGCCCAAGCCTTCGTCGGCGCTTTAATCAAACACCAGCTAATTTTATGATTTCGGGTATATTTGGAAAAACCTTCTCTCGCCGTAGCCGCCGCCTTTGTCGCACGAGAAACCTTTTGCGGATCAATGCCTTGATATAAATCCGGATTCGGCACTTTAATCGTTAGTGTGGCTCCACCCTCTTCGGCGAATTTCTCCATCATTTCTGCCTTCCAAGCCGGGTAGTAATCAAAGCTGGCTTCGTCACCATGTTCAAAACGACTGCGCGTAATGGAATCGTCCTCAAACTCTACCTGTACATATTTAGCGCCTGCTACATAGGCTTTGCTGACAATCAGGCGTGTAAACTCAACGGTTTCCAGTGGTGCAGTTACCAAAAACACCTGTCCAGGCTGAATGTTGACCCCTACTCTTACAACCAGTTCTGCATATTGCTCCAACAATGCTTCAAATGTACTCATTTTGCCACGCTCCTGTTCCGTTTTTGATCATATTATATGACCTTATCATTACAGTATGGATTGCTTCTCCAGTTCACGCAGCTCCACTCTTCGTATTTTGCCCGAGCTGGTTTTAGGAAGCTCTTGAATAAACTCTATTTCTCGTGGATATTTATAAGGCGCCGTCCATGCTTTCACATGATGTTGCAGTTCCTTCACTAACGCCGGTGATCCTTCTACCCCGGCTTTAAGTACGACGAAGGCTTTTACGACATGTCCACGGATTTCGTCAGGGCTGGCTACGGCAGCACATTCCTGCACGGAGTCATGCTTCATAAGCGCTTCCTCTACTTCAAAAGGACCAATGGTATAGCCAGAACTGATAATGATATCATCACCACGTCCTTCGAACCAAAAATATCCATCCTCGTCTTTGCGAGCCCGGTCTCCCGTAACAAAATAATCTCCGTGGACACTAGCTAATTTGCGTTCCGGATCTTGGTAATACGTATGGAATAATGCCGGCAGATCAGCACGCACTGCAATATCGCCCACTTGCCCTGGAGGCAGCGGAATGCCATCCTCGTCTACGACCTCAACAAGTCCCTGTGCAATGGATTTGCCCATCGAGCCTGTGCGCAGAGGCGCGTCCTTTAAATTACCAATAATTAATGTGCTCTCCGTTTGCCCGTAGCCGTCACGAATCGTAATGTTGAACTGCTCTTGAAACTTGTTAATGACCTCCTGATTGAGAGGCTCTCCCGCAGAAACTGCGCTGCGTAATTGGGATAGATCATATTGATCCAAACCATCCGTTTTCGCCATAATCCGATATTCCGTCGGCGTACAGCACAACACTTGGATTCCGTACTGCTGCATGAACTGCAAATAGCGACCTGGACGAAACGAGCCATTATATACGAATCCGGTCGCTCCATTTCCCAGTACGGATAAAAACGGACTCCAAATCCACTTTTGCCATCCCGGTGCAGCTGTAGCCCATACGATATCTGAGGCTTGAATATCCAACCATGGTGATGTTATCCGCTGATGAGCATATCCCCAGCCATGGCTATGTACAACACCTTTAGGATTTCCCGTGGTGCCCGAAGTATAGGCCAGAATGGCCATGTCGTCACGGTGCGTCTTCACAGCTTTAAAAGTATCTTCCTGTCCATCCATCAGCTCATTCAGAGCGAGCCAGCCAGGTGCATCTGCCGTGCTGTCGCCGGAGACAACGATACGATAATCCAGAGCAGGCAAATCATCATTTATTTTGTCCACTTCACTTGTTACTCCGGTCCAGGCAATGACTGCGCGCGCTTCTGAATGGCGAAGACGATATGCAATATCCTTGGCACGCAGCATTTCTGAAGATGGAATGACAGCAAGTCCCAGCTTTAAGCATGCCAGGTAAATTACATACGCAATAATACGACGTGGTACTACGACCAGAACCCTATCCCCTTTGTTAAATCCCAGACTTGCAAGTCCTCCAGCCAGCCGGTTAGCCTTTTTCAACAGCTCTCCATAGGTGATTTCTTCGTATTCTCCTGTCTCACTCAACCACTTAAGTGCTGTTTTACCAGCCTCATGGTGTTCCATTTCCGAAGTCATATTGTAATATTCAGGCGCAAGCCATCGTTGCTGATCTGTCAAATTATACCTTCCCCTTTATACATAAGATGAGAGCCACGTCCTTAATGTAGTATAACACGTCTTAGTACCAGGTTCTAATACCAGAATCAATTTTTTTTGGAAAAAATTAAATTTTGCAAAGCGAACGACAAAAAAGAAAGAGCCCAATTTCAGACTCTTTCTCTTCACTGCTACCGTATCTACAACTCGAGTTCTACCACTGTGGAAGCCGCTTCTTGCCCGTTTACGAGCAGCACAATCCGGTGCGCCCCCGAATAATGGCGACGAGTTGTCAGGTCTGCAAAACGGTGTGTCCGTTTACCTGTAAGATGGGTTCCTCCGGAGACCGTTTTGTCGGAAAGCAAAAACAGTTTGCGTGAGACTTGTCCTCTCGCCTTCACAAAGTCGATGCCGTACTCGATGCGGACTCGTACCGGGTCACCTTCTCGAAGCTGAAGTGTGTAACTCAACTCACAGCTATCCCCGAGCTTTAACACGGCCGGGTCTGCGGTAAAAGAGGCTGCTGTGACCAGCGGCGTCCCATCCGTTTCATTCGCATAGCCGAACATTGCCATCACTTCGGGAATGGATTTGCGAATCAGCGTCCGGCAGCCATGGCGCACAATCCAGTCGGTATCGGGATGTATGCCTTTCCACCGTTGAGCCGTTGCAATGACGATATAGGGATGATCCTTGGCAATATCGTTCAGGTTGTTAGCTACACTTTTACGTACATACATTGATGGATCGGCCTTTAGTAATTCCAATACGGCCAATACTGGAGCAGGATCGCGCTTAAACACAGGCAACGCCTGTCCCCAGGGTAGCCGTGGACGACAGCCTTCGCTAGCAAGACGGCGGACGTGCTCACTTTGGTGTCCCGCCCAAGTCCTCATCTGCTGCATCATCCGTTCCGGTTCACGCAGGAGGAAGGGTCTCACGGCGAACTCCGCAGAGGATTTTGATGTGAAGCGCTCCAGTGCCTTCATGGACAGGTTCCAATGCTCTTCTTCCTGCCCGTACACCTCCACAAAATCGGGGAAAAATAAGTACGGAAACCCGCTGCAATGCTCATCTATGGCAAAAAGCACAGCCAAGGCTTCTTCATAACGACTTGGCAAAAATGCTCCTAATGTTAACGAAATACGCCGTATCCTTTCTTTTAGCTCCAGCTCACTCCATTTTTCATCCATCACTTGATGGATAAATCCGTTGGTGTCGAACGGGCTGTAAGCAGTCTGTACTTTTTCACCGAATAGACGAAGGAATTCCTCCGTGTACATGTTTTTTAAGGGCTCCGCCATTATATATCTCCTTTTGTATACGAATGTAAGCTATAAATGATATCTTCATCTATGATAACCACAAATTGTCATGCAACACCAGCACTAAATGAGGTTGAGTGAATCGCAGCAAAGCATACTAAAAATGCCAAGTCCTATGATTAGGACCTGACATTTTTTCAATAACGGATAAAATCGTTTAGAACTTATATTTCGTGCTCGGCAAACCAATTGGTAATACGTTGCAGTCGTTCCACACGAAGCTGCGGGTGCCCTTTTCGTGAAAGCTCATGACTTGAAGCTGGAAAACGGACAAATTGGGTAGGTTTCCCCAATCTCCGTAATGCTGTAAACAGCTGCTCTCCCTGTTCAATTGGGCAACGCAGATCCTGTTCCCCGTGCAAAATGAGCAGTGGTGTGTTGATTTGCTGCACATAAGCGAGCGGAGATTGTCTCCATAAAAGCTCGCAATCATTCCACGGATTCCCGCCAACTTCATCTTCAGTAAACGAGTATCCTATGTCACTCACCCCATACATCGACAGCCAGCTGGATATGGAGCGCTGGGTCACAGCTGCGCGGAAACGATCGGTATGACCGACAATCCAGTTTGTCATAAATCCACCATAGCTGCCTCCTGTTACGCCCAGTCTGTCCGGATGAATGAATGGGAACTGACGTATAGCCTCGTCCACTGCGCTCAGTAGATCGGTGTAATCGCGTCCGCCGTAATCTCCAAGGACAATATTGGTAAAAGACTGTCCGTACCCTCGGCTTCCTCCCGGGTTCGTGTAAATGACTGCGTATCCCTGAGCGGCCAGCAGCTGAAATTCATGAAAAAAGGAATTAGAATACATAGCATGGGGACCACCGTGAATCTCCAAAATGGCAGGATAGGATACTCCCTCCTTAAAACCAACAGGCTTCATCACCCACCCCTGCACCCGTCGACCATCCTCGACCTCAGTCCAGAAGCTCTCAGGCACACTGATCTCAATCTCACCGAGCAGAGAGTCATTCACTCGCGTCAGCCGTTCCTCGGCTCCAGAATGGATCGCAATCCGGAACAAATCGCCTGGTAAAGCGACATCGGTGGAAGCGGCAATGATATACTGCTCATCCGAAGTAAGCTCGAATTGGTAAATTTCCCGTTCTCCTTGGGTTAAAATTTTAAAAGTTCCATCAAGCGCAAACTGATATACGTGCACATTCCCTTCAAGGGTTACCAGCGAATACAGGGATTGACCGTCCGCACTGAAGCGTGGTGGACCTACATGAAGGTGTGAACGCATGTCGCTCATACCTGCATTACCGAGGTGAGCGTCAAGCGTCTCACTAACGCATACTGCCGTCCCGCCATTGGAGGGAACCGTGTACAGTCGGGTCTGAGTAGCATCTTTGGCATGTCGATCATGACCGTAAAAGGCAATCGTTGAACCGTCGGGAGAAAAAGCAGCACTCTCGATTTGCAGTTCGGAATGGGTCAGCTTACGCGGTGCTGTCGCATCACCATTAGAAGTCGCAGGTGCTATCGTAAACAAATCATTTTGTTTACGCAAATCCGTATCCTCTTTCGAATGCTCTGCTATTCTGGCGACGAATAAAATCAGCTGGCCATTCGGTGACCAGACAGGCTCCGCCACATCATAAGCGCCGGACGTCAGTTGAACCGTGTGCCCTGAAGTCACATCAGTTACATACAAGTGATCACGAGTATCATCCCACAGCCCATAACCGTCAGATTTAGCTTTTGTTCGATTTACGACTCGTCCCTTAAGTTGTGCCTCCTGATTTCCTGTATCGGATGTAGGGCTTGACTGGTTCTCAGCCGTCTTAGCTACAAAAGATATGCAGGTCCCATCCGGCGACCAGGCTAGTGAACGAACGTTGTTCTCTACATGTGTAAGCTGTCGGGCCTCTCCCCCGCGTGCTGGAATAATCCATACCTGACGCTTGCCGTCTGTCGTACGGAGAAAAGCAAGTTGTGATCCGTCCGGTGACCAGACAGGCGTTTCATCTTTCGGCCCGTATGTAAAGGGTATCGGAGCATCACCTTGGAATGGCAACAGCCAAATACCCGAGTTATAGTCTGTGTGCTCTTCATTAATATATTGTTCTACGTAAGCGATTTCACCACTAATAGGATGAACAGCTGGATCGCTCACCCAGCGAAGTTGATATAAATCCTCGGCTGTTATACGGCGTTTGGCCATGCTAAATTGCGAGTTACTCAAAAAAATTCCTCCTTATATCATCAGATCACAACAACTTCACATTTAATTAATCCGATTAATTTTATATGATTTTAATAAATATACAGTTACGTTACTCTTTTTATGTATCACTGTCAATTTGTATATAACTCAAAAGACCCTCTCTCAGTCGCTATGGACCCGAAAACACCGCTGAATGGGTTGCTTTCATGAGAGAAGGTAATGATTCGCTATCAGTTATAGCTGAAAAATAGGAGAAATGGAGGAAGCCCCAATAGGAATAGTAGATCCATCTCGTAGGTTCGGCCCCTGCTGTCAAATCGTTTTGGGAAGAAGATACCCTACTTTAGAATCTGGAAAAAATTCAGTGATTTCCTGCATTCTTGGAAACAGCCTTTACGGATGGAGATGACTGACCCCGGAGAACATCGAGCTGCTGTGACATCAGACGCAACTGTTGCTCCAAAATTCGCTCTACAACCGCAGAAGCTGTAGCGTTCGGGACGCTTTGAGTCCGTATTTGCCCAGCCGTATCCATAGCATAGACGGAAGCGCCAGCCGGAACGGTTGATTCATGAGACGGTTGGGTTAATGGGAAAGCTGCATGATCAACCTGATTCAGGGATGTTTCTGGACGATTTTGCACAGATTGAACTGTGGCCTTCTGTTCCGTTCGAACCTGTTCAGGCACGTTAATCCAGCATCTTTTACGTTCGAATGGATACGTGGGCAGCGAAACCTTTTTATAGTGCTTACCTGCATAGAGGGCATTCCAATTGATCTGCGCTCCTTGCACGTACTTGGCTGCCAGCTGCTCCAATGATTGCAACGTGTCCAAACTTCCAGTGACTATCTCTGCACTACCTGTGCTATCAACTTCCCCAGTGTATACGCCTTCGACGACTCTGCCTTGTTCGTGTAACTGAAACACCTTCGCTTTCAGCGAATCCCCTCCTGCGGCAGTCATAGCAATCCGGTGATTCAGGTGCCCTCTGCCTGTGTTAGCCGTATAGCATACATCCTGTATCACGAGTTCTTCTCCGCGTCTGAACCGTTCTGCGTACCGCCCGACCAGCTCTCGCAAAGCGGATTCACTCCGCGCTGACAAGGTCAGCAGCAGCGGTGATGATCTATTGTTACTGTCCGTTGAAGTTTGGTCTGATTCCGTCTTCGCTATATATTCCTCCAGCACCACATGGCAGTTTGTCCCGCTGAATCCAAAGGAGCTCAGTCCACTTCTTCTCGGGAAACCATCCGTCTTCCATTCCCTCAGCTTCGTATTGGCGTATACCGGGGATTCTTCAAAATGGATTTTCTGGTTTGGTACGCGAAAATGAACGAGCGGCGCAATCTGTTGATGTTTCAAGGACAGTACGGATTTGATCAAGCCCGCAATCCCGGCGGCTTCGTATAAATGACCGATATTCGTTTTGACTGTGCTGATTGCGACAAACTGCTTACGCTGTGTATGCTTGCGGAAAGCCTTGGTAATGCCATCAATCTCAACTGGATCGCCCAGTTTGGTTCCGGTACCATGCGCTTCGATATAGCTGATCGTTTCAGGATTAATCCGTGCATCACGCCACGCCTGCAAAATCACTTCTGCCTGAGCCAGCGCATTCGGGGCGGAAATACCAATCGTGCTGCCGTCCTGATTGATGGCACTTCCTTTGATCACGGCTAAAATGTTATCACCGTCTTGTTCCGCTTTGCGCAGTGGCTTCAGGAAAACGGCTCCAACTCCTTCTCCCCAGCCCGTTCCATCCGACTGGTCGTCGAAGGCTCGTGCCCGATCATCAGAGGATTCCATGCCAATACCCGCTTTCAGTGGCAGCAAAATCGTCTTCACTCCACCTGCCAAGGCCATGTCGCAGTCTCCACTAAGGATGGACTTGCAGGCCAAATGCACTGCCACGAGTGAGGAAGAACAAGCTGTATCAATGGTTAGCGCCGGACCCTTTAGATCGAGTAAATATGCAATCCGACTGGAAATAATGGACGATAAATTACCAATGGCAAAGTTCGGCAGTGCCCCCGGTTCCACCTCGGACAACAAACGCTCGTATTCGAAGCTGGTTTTGGAGAAGCCGACATACACGCCGACCTTTTGACCCACCAGTTGCTTCCCCCCATACCCCGCATCCTCGATCGTGCTCCAGGCGGTTTGTAGGAATAACCGTTGATTCGGGTCCATGAGTGAGGCTTCCCGTGGAGTCAGCTTAAAGAAGGAGTAATCGAACTTGTCTACTTCATCCAGATAGCCGCCTTCTGCAATTTGCATATTCCGTCCTTCCGTATTCAGACGGGAAATGAAATCTTCGGCGTCTTTCCTTCTTTCGTCACTGTACGGTCCGATATTGTCTGCCCCTGATGCCATATTCGCCCAAAACTGCTCCAGTGTTTCCGCTTGAGGAAATTTGCCGGACATGCCGATGATGGCAATATCCCGGTCATTCACTTTCTCCTTGGCCTCAGGCTGTGCTGTTGCAGCCGCTTCACTACTTAGGTCCTGACTGGAGATATACGCAGCCAGCTTGGCGATGGTCGGATAGGAAAAGAAGTCCGTCACCTCAATATGAATCCCTAATTGGTCCTCCAACAGGTCCACAATCTGAACGAGTTGCAAGGAAGTCACTCCGATATCAAAGTAGCTGTCGTTCGTCCCGATCGACTTTACATTTAAAATATCCTGGCAGATTCCAATCAGCTTCTGTTCTATCTCTCCTTGAGGCAAGACTTTACGCTCAGCTGCTTGCACGGTTTGAGTGACCTCGGCCAGAGTTGTCAGTATCTCATTAAATTCACCTTGCTCATAACTCTGGGCTAATTTGAAGCGCTGAACTTTCCCACTGGTTGTTTTAGGGATACGCCGGATCGGAACCACATCCTGAATGTGCCAGCCTCCTCGGTAATTCAGATGGCTTTTCAACTTTTGGACAAGCGGTACAAAATGTTCTATCTTTTTCGTGTGCATCACAAAGGCAACAATACGATCCTGCCTGGTTTGCGCATCATGTACACCGCACACAGCTACTTTCCCGAGATCCACGCCATCCAGTTCCTCGGCAATCCTCTCGATGTCATGCGGGTAGACATTCTGTCCGTTCACGAAAATGATATCCTTGGCTCTACCGGTAATAGTCAGGCGGCCGTTCCGCATAAACCCTAAATCTCCAGTGATAAGCCAGCCATCCTCTGTTTTGACCTTCGCGGTAGCCTCTGGATTGTTATAATATCCGGACGTCACATTTTTGCCGCGGATCTGTGTGTGTCCAATCACCCCATCTTCGAGCACCTGATTTTGATCATCGCAAATGCGGACAGAGGTACTGGCCATTGGATACCCCAAATCAACAAAAGTAAGACACCGCTTGTCGGACTTGTCTACTTCTTCGATGGGTTCACCTACGTGTAACTGCTGCCGATTCAAATGGATGGGTAAAAAGGTATCCTTGTCCAGAGGTGGAGTGGAAACACCTACGCTGGCTTCTGCCAAACCGTAGACAGGGAACATCACATTTTTATTCAAACCATGAACACTCATTGCATCCATAAACACATGACAAAGCTCCACAGATACTGGCTCAGCTCCATTTAAGATCATACGAACACTTGACAAATCCCAGTTAGATGCTGTTTCAGGTTTATACTGATCGAGAAAAAATTTATATCCGAAATTGGGAGAGCATATTTGAGTCACCTTATGCTCCGATACTTTTTTTAACCATAAAGACGGGCGTCTGATAAAAAGTGCCGTCGGCATAATCAGCTGCTTGGCATTAGCGATCACACAGGTTAAATGAAATGCGATCAATCCCAGGTCATGCGTAAGCGGCATCCAGCCCAAATAAGCATCCTTGGAGCTCATGCCCGTTTGATTTGCGATATCCCGAATATTGTAAATCAAATTTTCATGCGTCAGCATGACACCTTTGGGATCACCTGTAGAACCTGAGGAAAATTGGATAAAAGCTAAATCCTCCGGTTTGGATATATGGACTACACCTTTACTCTGATTGGAATAATCGAATGTATGACTTGAAAAAGTCGCTTTTTTAACAGGCTCAAAGGAATCCAGCAGTTGGTGCTGGTGCGAGTATTTTTCCAACTGCTCCAATACCTTGTCATCTGCAATCATATAAGGACAGGAGAGTGTATTCCAGATTTTAAACAATTTCATTTTATGCTCATCATTATTCCCTATGCTTACAGGAACAGGTACGATTCCACCGAGTAGGCAACCCCAAAATACATTCACAAAAGTATGATTGTCGTCGATCTGCATGATCAGCTCATCACCAGGTTGTATCCCTTTTTCCTGTAATTCATGAAGTATCTGTAATGCTTGCTCCAGAAGTTTACTGTAGGAGACATATTCCTCTTGTTTATCACCGGAAATAAAGGTGATCCCGTGTTCATCCCGGTTTGCGCGGTCTTGAATGATTTCAATTAAAGTTTGAAACTGCTCCATCCTGATCCCTCCTTAATTGCTCTAGCATTACTTTCTGCTCTCCTTCGGAGACCTGTTTGGTTTGCAACACCAGGCGAATACACCCCAGTATTTCCTGTCTTTGCTCAGAAGCAGGAGGCGGACTGCTGCCTGATTCTGAGTTTCGCAGTAATTCTTCCAGTCTTCGAACAGGTAAAATAACACCCTTTCGATACTCATCTTCATTCCAATTGGCATTGGGGGTAGACACTGCCAGTGAAAGGGAACGAGCAACCCAATCACGGATTGAGAAACGGCGTTCCATTTCAACGCGATCCAAGTCTCTGTCGAGGGACAGCAATTCAATGGAAGTGTTTATTTCCTTCGTCAAATTTTTTAGCACCGTTCGTGGACCTAACTCGATGCCTTGTTTCACGCCATGATTCGCCATATACTGCGTGGTTTGAATCCATCGAACTGGGTGAGTCATTTGCAAAATCAATCCTTGACGGATGCTGTCAACGTCGGGGTATGGCTGAGCGGTCACATTAGAGATCACGGGCCACTTCGCCTCATTTAGAGTATATTTTTGCAGCTCTGCGGTCAGCCTATCCGCAGCATGCTGCATAAGCGGACTATGAAAAGGACCGCTGACCTGCAAGCGGGTAATTTGGGCTCCCCGCTGTTCTAACTCGCCAGCTACCACAGCGACAGAGGTGCGATGACCTGAAACGACGTACTGGTTAGGTGAATTGTAACAGGCAATGGCAGCAGGCTGATCTACTGTGGAGTGCAAACGACAGAATTCTTCCACAGCGCCTGGCTCAGCACCGCGAACGGCAATCATGGTGCCCAGTCCGGCCACTGCGGCTTCTTCCATGAAGCGTCCCCGCTCTTGAACCAGCCGTAAAGCGTCGCCAAAGGATAGAACACCGCTACTTACCAGAGCTGAATATTCACCCAGGCTATGACCTGCTGAAAATTCAGGGATAATCCCGATTTCGTGCATATAACGCCGGAAGGCAATGACGCTGATCGTAAGAAGTGCGGGCTGAGTATAAAATGTTCTGGATAGCTGGGTAATCGGACCTGCCATGCATAAAGCTTTCAGATCATATCCCAAAATATCAGCAGCCTCTTCGAACAAGCGATCTGCTTCTCTAAAACCGCTATGCCATGCCGCTCCCATCCCTACATACTGAGACCCTTGTCCCGGAAAAACCAAGGCTGTGCGATTCATACCAAACCCCTTTCCTCCCCACAAAGATATGGCAACACAATTTGCATACATCTCAGGAGCAATTTTAATTCAGAAATAAAAAATTCCCTCTCTCGATCGTCAAGAACCCGAAAGCATCGTTATTTTGGTTACTTTCACGAGAGAGGGGGAAGGATAAGATTTTTATAGATCAGGCATTTGCAAAAATCCTCATCTTCAGTTCCTTACTGCGGTATGGTCAGATTCGACAGAACCTTTTCAGTTGCAGCTTGGAAAATTTGATAAATTTCCTCGCAATCTTCCTCATACGGAAGGGACAGAGAAATTTTCAGAACACTTGCTGTATACGCAGACTCGAAGAAAATGGCTTCGCCTCCATTAGCCTCTTTTTTCGGCCTATTCAAAGCACCGAGCAACTTTGAGTCTTCCTTCATTTCACCCAAGTAGTTGAACACAATAGGTAATTGTTCAAAATTCTTTTTTAGAATGCTGCTTGATTGCGGGTAAGCTGATTTCATTTCTTCGTTAAAGATCAAATTGAAGAAATTCAAATGGTGATTAACAGCAACATCCAAGGGTTTCTGAATATCGTTTTCGTAGGATATCTCCTCTTCCTTCTGGAGTAACACAGGAATATGGTCAATATATTCTCCCAGTGACCCAAAGTAGTTCCTAGCCCCATACTGTCGTCCATACTGCGTCAACCATAACGGAACTTCGGACTGTTCAAAGTAACGGCTAAAGAACTGAAATCCAATTTGCAACGAAATATCCGACAGGCTTGCAGCCACGTCCTGTTTTTGAATATCATGCAGCTTCAGTTCCCAAATCAATGAGGTAGATTGTGCATAGTTACACTCACGCATCCTTGCATGGATTCGGCTATTGTTATTGTCAAACGCTTGGAGCTTAAATTGCTCCACAATGTCTTGATCACTGATTCCTTGAGGACCTTGGCGGATAAGATCGACATAATCGTGATAATGGAATGTTTTAACGGTCTGACTCTGCTGGGTATGATCGTATTCCTCAAGAAGCTGATTATGCAGAACTACACTGCTCGTAGCATCAAAAATAATGTGTGAACATGGCAGCAGCAGCAAGTGTTCCCGCAGATTCAAGCGAACCAGCGTAATCCGGTACTGCAAAGATTGGGTCTGCTCATATGGTTCAAAATACAGATTCGACATGATGGATGGAAGAAGCTGTTGTTGTTCCTGCACAGGATAGACTGAAAGATCCACACAAGGCAATGAAATATGCTCTGGAGTTGGCCGTACTTCCCATTCCCATATTCCATCCGAACATACAAGCACACTTCTCAGTAATTCATGACGTTGAATCAACTGTCGAACTGCTGTAGTCAGGCGCTCCACATCCACGTATTGATCCAGCCGGATCACGGTACCCGAGGAAGCTGGGTGCACCAAATGATAATGCTGAGCAGGGGCCAGCGGGAAACGATGGATAACCTTTGAGCTGAGTAGATACTTATTCCAGCGAGCATTCATTTTAGCGATTTTTATAATCCATTCCTCAGACTCCAACGGACGCTGACGGCTGTTTGCCTGTTCCTCGTCTGTCTGCTCCAGCTCTGTATACTCTGTGCTAACCCACTGGCTGGCGTCTTCCTCACCCATAGGAACGATATAGTGAGGGTGCAGTTCAGAATGAATATGAGACGAAATTCCCACGGTCATTTCACTCACCTGATCTGGTCGGAACGGATATACCTGTAAAAATAAATAGTCGTGCTCATCGTTGGCTACGAATTGAAGCATGGCCTGTACTCCAAAGGTTTCGCTAATCCATTGTTCAGCTTCCGTTAAATCTGTAAGCAATGAAGTGTCTTGCTTGGTGGCAACTTTATTAAGGGGTAACAGATCGGACAAGCTTCGAATGGTTTGATGTTGCAACACTTGGTGTATGCCCAATGGAATACCTGATTCTTGTGCTTTGGTGACGAGCTGAATCGCCTTTAAAGAATGACCTCCAAGTTCAAAGAAGTTCTCGTCGATACTTACCTTTTCTCTACCAAGCACCGTCTGCCAGAGATTCGCCAATTGCTGCTCCATTTCATTTCTTGGAGCTGCGTAGCCTGCATCCGGGCTATTCGCTAATTCCGGCAATGGCAGTGCTTTGCGGTCTATTTTGCCGTTCGGTGTCAGTGGCATGGACTCCAGCTGTACAAAGTATGAAGGTACCATATAGTGAGGCAGCTTTTCGCCCAGTAGGCTGCGCAGCACACCTGCATTCATTTCTTGTTCTGCCACATAGTAGGCTACCAGTTGGTTTTGCCCTTGCCCGTCTTCTCGGGCTAGCAGGATGGCTTCTTGCACATGTTCTACTTTTAACAGGTTCGCCTCCACCTCACCCAGTTCAATCCGGTAGCCCCGGATTTTCACTTGATGATCTATCCGTCCCAGGTGCTCGATGTTCCCGTCCGGCATCCATCTCGCCAAGTCCCCTGTCCGGTACATCCGTTCATATCCGGTTTCTCCGTCCGTAAACGGATTCGGTATAAATTTCTCCTTCGTCAGTTCGGGACGATGCAGATATCCACGTGCCAGTCCTACACCTGATACACACAGTTCTCCAGCTACACCCACTGGCGCCAGATGTCCTTGTGCATCCACGATATAGACCCGGTGATTCGGGACGGGACGTCCGATAGAAATCCGTCCCTCCGCATTCGCGTCCTCAGACACTGGCCAAATCGTTGTAATAATCGAATTTTCCGTTGGACCATACGCGTTGTAGTAGGCCACTTGATGCTTCCACTTGTTTACCAGGTCTGTCGATGTCGCAGATCCCCCCGTGAGCAGGATGCGCAGGTCTGGCAGTCGCTCTGCTTCTAGATACACCGCGTACGTCGGTGGTAGTAACACGGCCGTAATCTGGTGTTTCGCCATGTACTGCTCGAACTGTCCATAGTTTAAAATCGTTTCCGACGTCGGTATATATAGCGTGGCTCCGCAGAACAGCGTTTGAAACACTTCCCAGCAAGCGGCATCAAAGGAATAACTGGCAAACATCAAGACATGATCCGACAAGTTCATCTGTAGTGTTTCATCGAAATAGGTTTTGAGGTTGCACAGCCCGCGGTGCTCGATCATAACGCCCTTCGGCTGTCCCGTCGTACCCGACGTATAAATCACATATGCCAGATCGTTCGGGCCAGACAACGGCTCCAGATTCGAACCGTCCTCGTGGTAGACCTCCTGCACCCCATCCAGCACCAGTACCTTGCCGCCAAAAGTGGCCTTTTCCACCAGATGGCTTTGCGTTAGCAGCAATTCCGCACCCGAGTCATCGAGCATGTAGCGGATACGTTCCTCTGGGTACGTCGGATCTATCGGAACATACGCGCCTCCGGCTTTCATAATCCCGAACATCCCCACGATCATATCTACCGAGCGCTCCGTCATCAGACCCACCAGACGATCCTTCGTCACGCCATGACTCCGTAAGGTACGAGCCAATCGGTTGGCTCGTTCATTCAGCTCGCGGTAGGTCAGCTCTTCTCCCTCGAAGAACAAGGCCGTTTGCTCTGGTGTTTGCAAAGCCTGCGCTTCAAACAAACCGTGAATTGTCTGCTCGCTTGGATACGCTGCCGCCGTATCTCCCCACACGTGCAGGATTTGCTCGCGTTCTTGCTCGGTCAATACATCCAGCTCACGTACAGGAATATTCGGGTTCGCCGTTACCTGCTCCAGCAGCCGCACCAGATGTCTCTGAATCTGTTCTATACTTACCCGCTCAAATGCCAGAGCATTGTAATTAAAGCTCATGTGAATGGCTTTCCCCGACTGTACCACCAGATTAAAGTCATAGCTCGTTGCTTCGACCTCGGTCAGGCTAAGACTGGTCTGCTTGCCTTCACCAAACTGCTGCATTGGTTTCACTGCCGGATCATTTACAACAATAATCCTGTGGTTGATCCAATTTTGCATCAGCTCCGACAACGCCTGAATTTCAGTCAGCGGATACGCAGTATGCATATGCGCAGCTATAGATTGCTCCTCGTTTTGCTTCATAACCTGCAAGAACAGAATGTTCTCATCGCTTCTAATTCTTACAGGTATCGTATTCTGAGACAGACTCAGCATTGGTCCCACATTCAGAGGATCAGGCGAATGTACGGAAACCGTACTACCAAATACGACATCATCCGTACCATTATATTTTTGGAGCAATATGCCCCATACTGTCTGGATCAATGTAGTCAGCGTCACCTGATGGCGCTTGGCAATCCGAAGAATCTTGGTCGTCAGACGCACACTCAGAACAGTATTAAGCTGCTCTTCCTGATCCCCCGCGTTTGACTGTATCTTGACTTGTGGCAAATGGGCCTGTTCTTCATATCCGTCGAGATATGCACTCCAGTAACGTGTAGCTTTTTGACGTTCCTGATGTACTTTCAGCACAGATACCGTTTCTTCTGCCGTGATTTGTTCCAGTTCACCCAGCGGGATATCTGGATTGGCTGCAATTGTTTCTACCAAACGTACAAAGTGACGCGTAATCTGCTCGATGGTGTCCCGCCGGTATAGCGATGTTGCATATTGCAATCCGAAATAGATGCCTGTTTCTTCCTCGCTGGCTTCCAGCATCAGGTCGAACTTCGCCGGAACCTGCTCCATACCATATGGACGGAAGCTCAGACCTTTCAACTTCAGCTCCCCTTGTTCGTTATTTTGTAGTACAAACATCGTGTCGAACAGTGGGTTGCGGCTCATATCCCGTTTCACGTTCAGCTTTTCCACCAGTTCCTCAAACGGATAGTCCTGATGCTCATATGCTTGCAAGGCCCGCTTTTTCACGTCCTCCACGTACTGACGGAATGT
>NZ_JCBAIQ010000040.1:0-22892 GCF_059772165.1 Paenibacillus sp. TY11
CACTGCTGCGCGCAGCTCTTGCAGCAGCGTGCGCAGCCGCTGGAGCGGCACTTCTGGGGCAGCAGCATTGCCCGCCGCGGATTGTGGCACAGGGCCACCAGCCGGCTGTGCGGAGGGACGGTCAGCTGTGACTGCGCTTAAGGCAGGCTTCGCCCCCGCAGGCTCTGCCGTGGCCGACACTGGAGCGCCATCCGCATCCTTAAGCTGCGTGCTTACCGCAGTAGCTTGCTGTGATTGCTCCACTCTGGCGCGGGAGCCGTTTAATGCATCAGTCTCCGATTCAGGCGCATTTGCGCCAGCTTCCGATACCATTGTCGCTCCGCGTCCATTGACTGCATCCGGTTCTCCTGAAGCAGTCCCTTTGGCTACAGATGTAGCCCCCGTCGGAGTATCCGAATCTGCAGTCAAAGCACTCGCTTCACTCACCGCTGCAGCAAGATTGGCTGCTTGAGTCCCTTTTAACAATTCCTTGCTGCCTGTGGTTTGTCCAGCTTCTGCCTGCTTTGCAGCGGTAGAGGCATCCTTGGACAATATAGGAGCTTGGCCTTCCTGTCCATCTCCAACCACAATGGAAGAAGCACCTGTTGGACTAGCTGACATTCGGTCAGCGCTTTTTATAGCTGTCGATCCCCCCACTGAACGGTCAGTGGATACTCCCTGTCCTTGCTGCTTTAATACCGCTTCAAGCTCATGTTCCAGCGATGACAACAGATCATTTAAAGGAGGACCAAACATCGCTTGGCGCAATCCGTTTATGCTTTCGGCCGTCAATGGAAGTCCCCGCTGAAAGGCAACTGCCGCCGCCTGCACAAACGTTCCCAATTGTACATTGCCGCTTTGCTTCGCCATAGCTTCTCGCAAAGAGGCCGCATTTTCAGATGTCAACGGCACACCATTCTTTTGCATTGCCTGTATAAGCTCCCTGTTCTGAGCTGTATCCGGCAGTCCCACCGATTCCAATACATCTGTCAGCGCTACGGTTTGCTGTACTGTATTGGCCACATCGTTCAGAGGCTTAAGCACCGTCATTCCGCTGGGGGAAGCCGGTTGAACCTGAAACATTGTAGTCTGTCCAGGTTGAAGAGGGGTCTCCAGCTTTGCCCTGACCTGAGAACCTTGTATTTGCAACACAGCCTCGCCGCCGTCCTCAGACACCTTTAGCACGACTCCTCGTACGACCTGACCTGGCTGCATATCAAGTTTTTTTGCCTCTCCAGCCTTCACATCTCCAAGTAATCCACGAAATACAGTTCCGATGTTCATATCGCCCCTCCTCTCACTCTCCCCCATTCAAAGGGGCTTATGGTATTAGTTATACTTTATATCGGCATTGTCCCGATTCATAATAAGTAACTACAGATCAAACAGCGTCGGTTGCTCCGTCAACAGATTGCCCAGAAAGCTACGTCTATGCATCTTTGTAGGTCCTAGCGCCAAAATTTGTTCCCTGTGTAACTTGGTAGCGTAACCTTTATGTATACCGATCCCATATTCCGGATACTTCGCATCCCATTCACCTTTACACAGCCGATCACGGGTTACCTTGGCGATGATAGAGGCCGCCGCAATAGACTGACTGTTGGCATCTCCTTTAATAATAGAGAGTTGAGGAATAGGCACATCTACCTTTTCTGCATCCACCAGTAAATAATCAGGAGACACATGTAAAGCCTCAATAGCCTGCTTCATAGCCAAACGGGCTGCTTGCTTAATATTGATATCATCAATCGTCTGCGCGTCTACATAGCCAACTCCTACAGCAATGGCCTTCTCCATAATCAGCTCGTAGTATGCTTCTCTCTTCTTGTCCGTCAATTTTTTGGAATCATCCACACCTTCCAGTAACTCACCCACTGGTAAAATGACTGCGGCGGCCACAACATCACCAAACAGACATCCACGACCTACCTCGTCAATACCTGCAATCCGCTCACAAGACTGCTCCCAGCATTTTTTTTCATAATGTAGCATGTCCTTCACTACAATCTCTTTGTCTTCCATATTCAATACCTGCCCATCTATATGTAGTTTAACGCGTCATTCATGCCGTAGCTCTTGCGATTGAATTCAGCTTACCACAGACCTTCATCGTCCAAAACCCTTTTCTAACTGCCTTCAAATACCAAAAAGAACCTTCCTCCTCTCCGGAGAGATGGGGAAGGTTCTTCCTTGCCACAAAATGCTATGTTCTCTATCGGTGTACCAGTAGAGTCAGTAAGGAGCTTCCAAACTGAACCGTCCCAGCTTCCCTGCACGCAGCTCACGCAAAATGATTTTTGACGCCTTTTCGAGATCCACACGTCCGCCGCTAACAATACAGCCACGTTTACGTCCGATCGCCTCCATGACGTTAACAATTTCATCAGGATTTTCTGTATCTTCAGGACGTTCGGTGAGCTCAAAGCGCTCTGCCAGTGCGTCCCAATAGTACTGAACCAAATATTTAGTCGCAAAAAAGGCAATATCCTCGACATTCAGAATTTCTTCCTTGATCGCACCTGTAACTGCCAGACGATAGCCTACATTCTGATCCTCAAATTTAGGCCATAGAATCCCTGGTGTATCCAGCAATTCAATTTCTCCGATCTTGATCCACTGCTGTGCCTTCGTTACCCCTGGACGGTCACCCGTCGCTGCAATATTACGTCCCGCCATTCGGTTGATCAGTGTCGATTTACCGACATTCGGAATACCAACAATCAACCCACGCATAGGACGCGGGTTCATTCCCTTCCTAATCTGCCGATCTATCTTTTCCTTAAGCAGCAGTTTGGCCTGAATCGGAATTTCTTTTAACCCCGTCCCGGTTGTGGCATCCACCGGAAAGGCTACATGCCCCTGCTCCTTAAAGTAGGCAATCCATTGCTGTGATACTATCGGGTCCGCCAAATCTGCCTTATTCAAAATAATCATTCGCGGCTTGCCTTGCAAAATATCATCAATCATTGGATTTCGGCTGGAAAGCGGCAATCGAGCATCAATCAGTTCAATGACCAAATCAATCAGCTTTAATTTTGCTTCAATTTGGCGGCGCGCTCTGGTCATATGACCAGGAAACCATTGAATCGTCACCGTCATCACCCCATTGATCGTAACTCCTACTTTTAGCCTTAGGCTCATAGTTAGGATTACGGCAGCTATGCTGCTTATTAGTTATTCTAGTGGTTAATCCACTGCATATCTTTCGCTGGCCAGAAAATGACATCAGCCCGGCCCACGACTTCCTTCAAATCAATATATCCAAGCATCCGACTGTCTGTACTATTGGAACGGTTATCTCCCATTACAAAAATATGCCCTGCCGGAACTTTTCCATCCTTAAACTTCTCATTTGGAAAATTTGTAAACTTGTTGTAAAGCTCGCCATTTTGATGCGCTTCTTCCAAAGGAGCTTTCAGGTAAGATTCCTGAATCGGCTTACCATTAACTGTAATCGTGTCACCTTCTACCTTGACCGTATCTCCTTCAACGGCAATGACGCGTTTGATAAAGTCTCTTCCTTCCTCCGGCACATGAAACACGATCACTTCGCCTGGTTTAGGGGCACGGAAATCATATAAAATCTCATTCACAATGACGCGTTCTCCGGTATGAAAGTTAGGCTGCATCGACGGGCCATCCACAATAAACGGCTTAAAGAGAAGCCAGCGGATTAAAAAGACAAGCACTAACGCAATAATGATGGCCTTGAGCCACTCAAAAATCTCATTTTTTGGTTTACGCTTGGGCGTACCATCCTGATCAGTTGGCTGCTGCACAGCTCCTTGTCCTACTTCTTGCTCCATAGCTCACTGTCCTCTCTTTACGGTCAATAATCCACAGTTCCCTATGTACGTAGAAAAAACGAAAGGAGCTTGTAATCAAGCCCCTTTCGTTATTCGTTGTATTAACGACGAATTTCTTTAATTCTCGCTGCTTTACCGCGCAGTTCACGAAGATAATAAAGCTTCGCACGACGCACTTTACCACGGCGAGCCACGTCGATTTTATCGATTTTTGGGGAATGAAGCGGGAAAGTTCTTTCCACACCTACACCGTAAGAAATTTTACGAACTGTAAAAGTCTCACTGATTCCACCACCACGGCGTTTAATTACAACACCTTCAAACAACTGGATACGCTCACGAGTTCCCTCAATAACTTTCACGTGCACTTTCAAAGTGTCACCAGGACGAAAGTTAGGCAAATCTTTACGCAGTTGTTCTTCAGTGATCGCTTGGACGATATTCATCTATGACTCCCTCCTTCCGTACAGGTGTTCATGCTTCTTCTAGAAACCCAACCGTTTCCTTCATCATCCACAGAGGACCACCGTATTACACACAACAGATGTATTGTATCATGGAGGCTACCGCATTGCAACAACAAAAAGGGATTTGACCAAACATTATTTAATTGACTTCATTATAGAACAGGTCACTACCTGCTTTCAAATCCACTCATGTCTAAAGCGCTTTATCACTTGTCCCCCGAACAGTCTGATTTGCCCTGCACCTCAATCCACGCGCGCTCCTTGCCTGTCAGTTCAGCCTGTTCCAACAGGTCCGGTCGGCGTTCCATCGTGCGACGTAACGCCTCCTGTCGTCTCCAGGAATCAATATTGACGTGGTGCCCTGACAGGAGTACATCAGGTACTTTCCAGCCCCGAAACTCAGCGGGCCGGGTATAATGGGGGTATTCCAGCAGCCCCGTACTAAACGAGTCCGTTACCGCACTCGTTTCATTACCCAACACTCCTGGTAGTAACCGTGTCACACTATCAATGACGGTCATGGCTGGTAGCTCGCCACCAGTCAATACATAATCTCCGATAGAAAGCTCATCCGTCACCAAATGCTCCCGAATACGCTCATCATAACCCTCATAATGCCCACATATAAAAATAAGATGGTCCTCTTTGGCCAGCTCTTCCGCTTTCTTTTGCGTAAAAGTCTCGCCTTGTGGACACATCAAAATGATACGCGGAGCTTTTATGTCTGCGTTACGTTCGACCTCTTCATGTTGGATAACTTCATTGGCATTCTCTAATGTTGGTTGCTCTGATTCATCCAACAACGCTTCCACCGCAGCAAAAATGGGGTCAGGCTTCAATACCATACCGCCCCCACCGCCATAGGGCGTATCATCCACTTGTCCATGCTTGTTGCCGGCATACTGGCGAAAATTAACCGCTTGCAATGATACAATTCCCTTATCCCTTGCTTTTCCTAGAATGCTTGCATTAAATACTCCATCAAACATCTCTGGAAACAGGGTCAACACATCCACCCGCATTACAGCAGCCCTTCCATTAACCGTACCGTAACCCGTTTTTCACGCACGTTTACATCCAAAATAACATCCTCTATATACGGCAACAGCAGTTCCTTGCCTTTAGGCATTTTGACTACCCATACATCATTGGCTCCCGGAGTCAAAATTTCTTTTACCACGCCGAGCTCATTTCCGTCTTCCGTCACTACTTCCATGCCGACTACTTCATGAAAATAGAATTCATTTTCTTCCAATTCGCCTAACCGCTCAGCAGATACCTTCAACAAAGTACCTTTATATTTTTCAACATCATTGATATTGTGATATTCCTTAAATTTAGCGATAACTATATTTTTTTGAAAACGCGCTGTTTCAACAGTTACGGGGATTGGTGCCTTACCTTCCGCCGGAACAATCAAAAGCTCACTGCCTTTAGCAAAACGATCCTCTGGAAAATCCGTCGTCGTTAATATTTTAAGCTCTCCACGGATTCCGTGAGTGTTCACAATTTTTCCGACATTAAACAATTGTTGCATCGTGTTCCTCCTGCATGTAATCGGTTCCGCTCCATATCATCTTCATCATGTACGAAAAAGGGTTAGGACATACATCCTAACCCACTTTCGTATATCTTTAAGATATGATGTCTACGGTAACCCGTTTATCCATCTTAACGGCTGCTGATGCAACCACAGTGCGAAGCGCCTTGGCGATACGACCCTGCTTGCCAATAATTTTGCCTACATCCTCAGGATGCACACTTAGTTCATATACAACAAGCCGATCCTTCTCCAAGGTCTTCACGGTTACATCTTCCGGATGATCGACTAAAGCCTTAGCAATGATTATCACTAATTCTTCCATGGTTGACCCTCCGTATCAGCACCTTATTTCTGTTGTTTAGACTCATGAAACTTTTTCATCACGCCCGCTTTGCTAAGCAAGTTACGGACTGTGTCGGATGCTTGTGCACCATCTTGCAACCATTTCAGCGCTTTATCTTCATCAATTTTTACAACCGCTGGTACTGTGATAGGGTTGTAGTAACCGATTTCTTCGATAAAACGACCGTCACGCGGGGAACGAGAATCAGATACCACGACGCGATAGAAAGGAGCTTTATGTGCACCCATACGTTTCAGACGAATACGAACTGCCACGAAAATTCACCTCCTTCAAAAAGTAGACTGTATATTGTTATCCCAAAATTCCAAGGACCTAATGGCCTTAGCGGAAAGGAAACTTCATACCTTTACCCATACTCTTCAGCTGCTTCATAGCCTTGTTTTTGCCACCCTTAGGTCCCATCATATCTGAGAACTGCTTCATCATGCGGCGCATTTCGTCAAATTGCTTTATCAGACGATTAACCTCAGCCAGTGATGTTCCACTGCCTACAGAAATACGTTTGCGACGGCTATGATTAATCATGTCCGGGTTTTGCTTTTCCTGTGTAGTCATAGAATGAACGATAGCCTCAATCCGGCCCATCTGTTTGTCATCCACTTTGATATCTTTCATTTGCTTCATGTTGCCCATACCGGGGATCATATCGAGAATCTGGTCGATTGGGCCAAGCTTTTTAACTTGATCCATTTGCTCCAGAAAATCTTCGAAAGTAAACTCGGCATTACGCATTTTCCGTTCCATTTCCTTCGCCTTATCGGCGTCGATATTGGACTGCGCTTTTTCAATCAGGGACAACATGTCACCCATGCCTAAAATCCGTGAAGCCATCCGTTCGGGATGAAACGGCTCCATCGCATCCAGCTTTTCACCCAATGTAGCAAACTTGATCGGGCATCCTGTCACAGCCTTAACCGACAAGGCTGCACCACCACGAGTGTCGCCGTCCAGCTTCGTCAGTACAACTCCTGTTAACTCTAGGCTACTATTAAAGTGCTCCGCAACGTTAACCGCGTCCTGGCCCGTCATGCTATCTACAACCAGTAGAACTTCATCCGGCTTGACGTTTGTATGAATCTGGCGCAACTCTTCCATAAGCTCTTCATCAACATGAAGACGACCTGCAGTATCTATAATAACGTAGTCATTACCATTATCCTTAGCATGCTGCAAACCCTGCTTTGCAATTTCCACTGGGCTTGTCTGATCTCCCAGTGTAAATACAGGAGCATTAATCTGCTCACCAAGGACCTGAAGCTGCTTGATCGCGGCTGGTCTATAAATATCACCAGCTACAAGCAATGGACGATGATTTTGCTTTTGCAGCAACTTCGCCAGTTTACCGGACGTCGTCGTCTTACCTGCGCCCTGGAGACCCACCATCATAATGACCGTAGGCGGTTTGTTTGCTTTGGCAAGCTTGGCCTGACTGCCACCCATCAACTCGGTCAGTTCCTTGTTCACGATGTCGATGATGACCATACCTGGCGTAAAGCTGTCCATCACTTCCTTACCAACGGATTTCTCCTTTACCTTGGCAATAAAGTCCTTTACAACCTTGAAGTTAACGTCCGCCTCAAGCAAAGCCAATCGTACTTCGCGCATCGCCTGAGCTACATCATCCTCAGACACTTTTCCTTTGCCGCGCAGTTTACTGAATACATTTTGCAAGCGAGTCGATAATCCTTCAAATGCCATACTTTCGCACCTCCTTGTCTACCAGGGTTGTTTATTCTTATTCTATATGACCTACAATTCTTGCAGGCGATTTACAATTTGTTGAACATGTTGCAGAGTGCCTTCATCGGACTCACCGATTTTACCGAATGCCTCATACAACGTTGTATTTAGTTCTTCCAGATCTTGAATTCTACGTTCATGCTTACTTAGCAATCCAAGCTTTTCCTCGTACATTTCCAATACCTGTTCAGCACGTTTAATATGTTCATATACTGCCTGACGGCTAATTTGAAATTCCGATGCAATTTCCCCCAAAGAAAAATCATCATGGAAGTAATATTTTAAAAACATCTGTTGCTTCTCTGTAAGCAGAGGTTCATAGAAGTCAAACAGTCGGTTAATCCGGTTTGTCTTTTCCAGCCGATTCTCCTGACTCATCGTGTATACCTCCATCGTCAAGGAAAAACACTTTACAGTTCTTTTCAACGTTCCTTATGATACATAAAAGAAAAGAAGATGTCAAGCGTTATCCCTTGTCATACAAAAAAAAGCCGATCCACTGTCCTTAAACGGAAGTACGGATCGGCTTTTTTACCCACTGTTACTTAAACCCTTACCGGAGTAAGATACAGCAGAACAGCCAGAAAATGAAGTACGCTGCCTGCCAGAACAAACAGATGCCAGATCGCATGGTGATATGGAAATGCCCGCCACACATAGAAAATCGTGCCCAACGTATACATAAGACCACCTACGAACAATAACGTCATCCCTCCGGCGGGAACAGTCGCAACCAGAGGACTCCAGGCAATTGTGATGAGCCAGCCCATCACAATATAAAACACAGTAGACATAAACAGGAAGCGCTTGGTGAAGAACGCCTTGAACAGCACACCGAACAGTGCGATCCCCCAAATCACTCCAAACAGCGTCCATCCCAGAGTACCTCGCAGTGCAACGAGCATAAAAGGGGTGTAGCTACCTGCAATGAACAGGTAAATGCAAGAATGATCGAATATTTCGAACAAATCCTTCATTTTTCCTTCACGCAGGCTATGAAGCAACGTGGAATTGGTGTACAACAGCAGCATCGTAATCCCGTAAATCGTAAAGCTGACGACATGCCAAGTAGTTCCTTTCAAGCTAGCAAAAACAATGAGCAGCACAAGCGCTGCTACGCTTAAAACGGCTCCAATTCCATGTGTAATGGCGTTGGCTACTTCTTCCCGTCGGGAGTAGGTATAGGTGTTTGCCATCGGTTTTTCACCCGGCTTCCTGAGTAATATTTTATACAACCAACATATCCGGCATCGACAGAGCTGTTCCTTTCATTATACATCTGGGCGAACTTGAGCAGCAACATTGATTGCTTCTGAGCCCCAAGTCTGACAAGCAAGCCTACTCAAACCGTATCAGTTCTGTTCTTCCTCGCCCGTAGCAGTTGCTTCGGCAGTCTCCTCCTGAATCAAACCCGCGAACAACGCATGAACGAATTGCTCGGAATCAAACGGTTGAAGATCATTCACTTTTTCACCTAAGCCAACCATCTTAACAGGCAAATTCAGCTCCTGACGGATGGCCACAACAATCCCACCCTTAGCTGTACCATCCAACTTCGTCAGTACCAGCCCGGTTACACCGCTTTTCTCACCAAACAGCTTGGCTTGGTTAAGTGCATTTTGTCCAGTTGTCGCATCAAGTACCAACAACACTTCATGAGGAGCATCTGGAATTTCACGCTGGATAACGCGGAAAATTTTGTTCAGTTCCTCCATCAGATTGCTTTTATTTTGAAGACGTCCTGCAGTATCACACAACAACACATCTACTTGACGCTGCTTGGCAGCCTGTACAGCATCAAACATAACCGCAGCCGGATCGGAACCGGATTGCTGCTTAATAACCTCTACACCTGCCCGTTCGCCCCATACCTCCAACTGTTCAATCGCACCCGCCCGGAATGTATCTCCAGCAGCCAACAATACTTTTTTACCCTCTTGTTTAAAACGGTGAGCCAACTTGCCAATAGTTGTTGTTTTGCCGACTCCATTGACGCCTACGAATAGAATGACTGTGATCCCATCAGGGCTCATTTTGAGCTGACTATTGTCATTGCCCCGCAGCAACTCGGACAGCTTTTCCGACAATACAGGCTGTAGCTCGGATGCGTCCTCGATTTTGCGTTTTTTCACTTCTCCTCGCAGGTCTTCAATGAGGTTCATAACCGTGTTGACACCTACGTCCGCTCCGATCAGAATTTCTTCCAGTTCCTCATAAAATTCCTCATCAATTTTTTTACGGCGAATCATCAGGTCCGTTACTTTTTCAACAAAACCTTTGCGTGTTTTTTCCAAACCGTCCTTGAACTGTTTTGTGACGGATTCAGTTTTGTTTGCAATGCTTTCCTTCAATTTCCTAAAGAAACTCATGGATTCCCTCCGTTGATCTGAAAGTATGTTGTTTGATGTCAGGCAATCTCAGCTTCATCGTTGTCCAGCTTGACAGATACGAGTTTGGAAACCCCGCCCTCCTCCATCGTAACCCCATACAGCACATCGGATTCTTCCATTGTGCCTTTACGGTGTGTAACTACGATGAACTGTGTCTGTTCTGAGAATTCTCGTAAATACTGGGCAAAACGCACCACGTTTGCTTCGTCCAATGCGGCCTCTACTTCATCGAGTACACAGAATGGAACAGGTTTAACGTGTAAAATGGCAAATAATAACGCCATCGCTGTTAACGCCCGCTCACCGCCCGACAGCAGCTGCAAGTTTTGCAGTTTTTTGCCCGGTGGCTGAGCTACGATGTCAATTCCCGTCTCCAGCAAACGTTCCGGGTCAAGCAACACGAGATCAGCACGTCCGCCTCCGAACAGCTTGGAGAAAACCGTTCCAAATTCACGCCGAATAGCATCGAACGTAGTCTTGAAGCGTTTGGACATTTCATCATCCATTTCTCGAATAACCTGATAGAGCGTTGTCTTGGCCTCCACCAAATCAGACTTTTGCTCATCAAGAAACGTATAACGCTCATGCACACGTTGGTATTCCTCAATGGCGCCCAGATTCACCTCGCCCAGCGCGGAAATACCGCGTTTGAGCCTTTCTACCTCGCTCTGCGTACCTTCAATATCTTCCGGTATAGGATAACGCTGCTTGGCCAGCTCATAGCTGAGTTCATAATCATCACTTAATTTTTTCAGAACGTTTTCCAGTTCTACATCAAGCCGGTTTACTCCAATTTCCGTTTGACGAAGCAGCTCCTCCACCGACTTGAGCTGAATTCGCTGTTCTTTCGTGTCGTTCTCAGCCACTTCCAGCTTTTTGGACAAGCTGCTGCGTGCAGCCCGCTTGAATTCCAGCTGCTGCGCGGCTTCTTCCTTTTTCAAACGGTATTGATTGAGATTCTCAATCTGTTTCACGGTCTCCTGCTCATTGGTCAGCAGATCAGCTTCGATGGAAGCAAGTAAGGTCTTGTTTTGTCTTGAATCCTTACCAAGGGTATCATAATCCCCACGCAATCTGCGCAGCTGCTCTTCCAATGAAAAGCGCTCCTGGTCCAGCTTTCCTTCTCTTACCTTGAGATTCGTGAGCTCTCCTTGTAGCTGCTCTTTGGCAGATTCGTTGGCTTTACGGGCAAATTCAGCAGCGTGAATGGCCTGATGAGTTTTCTTCTCTTCTTCCTCCAGCGCAGCCAACTTTACCAACGCTTCTTCACGGGAAGTTTCCAGTTCCTTGATTTCCTGATCAAAGCCCTTCTTCTCCTGACCAGACGCAGCTACCTGCTCCAGAACATGACGCAGTTCATGCTCCAGTTGCTTGAGCTCCATTACCATCTGCTGCTCTTCACCGCGCTTCACATCGCCGCCCTGACGCAGCTCGTCCAAACGGGTCTGTGTCTCCTCCAGCTGGCGTTTGGTATCTATTGCACTCTGACGTAACCTTGCAATTTGCTGCTCCGTATCTACAATGTCTTGATCCAACTGATCCAGCTGACGTTTACGTCCAAGCAGATTAGCATTTTTCTTGAACTGGCTTCCCCCAGTCATGGAACCACCTGCATTGACAACATCGCCTTCCAAAGTAACAACGCGATATCTATATTGGCAGCGGGCCGCAATACGGTTTGCATCTTCCAACGTACGGGCAATGACCACATTCCCCAAGAGACTGCCTACAATTCCGGCATATCGATCATCATACTGAACAAGATCTGCACCGATCCCGACAAAGCCTTCAGCGCCTTCCGCAATTTGGCGTTCCCCCGCACCGATTTGACGCGGGCGGATAACATCCATAGGCAAAAATGTCGCTCTGCCCAGTTGGCGTTGCTTCAGAAAACTGATCGCCTGTCTGGATACTGATTCATTTTCCATCACGATATGCTGAACTGAAGCACCCAAAGCGGTTTCCATCGCCTGCTCTAAATGCTCAGGTACCCGAATCAGCTCCGCTACCGCTCCATGCACACCGTGCAAAGTTTCTTTGCGTGCAGCCTTCAATACTTCTTTAACACCCAGCATAAAGCCGTCAAAGTCATCCTGCATTTCCTTCATTGTATCTCGACGTGAAATTTGAGCCTCTCGTTTTTGTTCCCATTTACGAACGGTACCCTGGTTTTCTTCCAGTAGTTTTTGCAGGGCCTGGTACTTTTCACTTCCCTGAATATAGCCACTGCGCAAACTACTGATTTCCTGCCCCAGCTTCTGAACAGCAACTTCTAATCCCTTTTTGCGCTGTTCAAGTTGGACTTTCTGGGCTTCCCATTTGCCGGATTCGTCACTTACACGAGTCACTCGCCGTTCTAATGCTTCCTTCTGTTGGTCGGTATAACGAATTTCGTTACGCGCCTGCGCCATCTGGTTCATCAGCTCCAGCAGATTACCCTTTAGGCTTTCTTCCTGCTCCTGGCTGATTCCGCCTGTGACGCCAATCAGTTTGGCCTCTTCGTCAGACAATCGCGCACGCAACTCATCAAGCTCTACATTCAGCGCAGACAGCTTTTCGTTCAGCTGATCCAGTTCACTCTTGCGCTCGGAATGCCGTGATTCGCTTGTGCTAAGTGATAAGATCAATTGTTCCCGATTGGCCTCCAGATTGCGTGTGCGCTCTTTCAGCAATTCGCCGTAGCCTTCACTTTTTTCCGTAGCTTCACTGTATTGCAGCAGATCCCTTTGCAAACGCTCTACTTGCTCTTCCAGCTGGCGTAATTCGTTGCGGTCGCTTTCCAGCATCGCATCGTGGTGGGACACCACCGTAGACAACTGAAGCTGCTCCTGCTGCAACAAAGCTAGTTTGGAAGTCGCATCGCTCCACGAAGTATGAATTTGTTCAATTTGATGGACGTACATTGAAATTTCTTTTGATTTCAATTCACCGCGCAGCTCTTTAAAATGAATCGCTTTTTCAGACTGCTCCTTAAGCGGTCCAATCTGATCCTCCAGTTCACTAACCAAATCGTGAATACGCAACAAATTTTGCTCCGTTTCATCCAGCTTGCGAACCGCATCTTTTTTACGCGATTTATATTTTACGATACCCGAAGCTTCCTCAAAAATACCTCGACGATCCTCAGATCGGGTACTCAGAATTTCTTCAATGCGTCCCTGCCCAATAATTGAATAAGCTTCTTTACCAATCCCTGTATCCATAAACAGCTCTGTAATATCTCGGAGTCTGCATGATTGTCGATTAATGAAATATTCACTATCCCCACTTCGATGTACACGTCGCGTTACCGTGACTTCACCAAAATCCAGAGGCAACGCCTGATCTTCATTATCCAACGTAAGCGATACTTCACCGTAATTAACAGCCTTACGAGCATCACTACCCGCAAAAATAATGTCCTCCATTTTGCCGCCACGCAGTGATTTGGCACTCTGTTCGCCCAGCACCCAACGAATCCCGTCGGAAATATTACTTTTTCCGCTTCCGTTGGGCCCGACGACTGCCGTAATGCCGCGGACAAATTCCATTTCCGTTTTATCTGCAAACGATTTGAAGCCCGCCAGCTCAATGCGCTTTAAAAACATGCTCAATCTCACCTCTAACATTTCAAATATGCTTGTACAACACCGTATACCTGATTGATATGAATTATCCCTATTGTAGCATAAACTAGCTTGTATAAAGCACAGTACCGACACTCACATTACACCAGCAAAGCCACGAAAAAAGAGCAAAACGCAGTCCATTCGCCATTACGGGCCGGGACTCCCCGCGGACTGCCCTTTGCTCTTACTTTGTGCCCCTTGCTTGCGTAACCCGTCCGGGCTGCTCAGGTACCGATTACGATTCTGCCAGCTTCAAACGGTTTAAAGCTACTGCCGCCGCTTGCTGCTCAGCTTCTTTTTTGGAGCGTCCTGTACCTGCCCCCAGCCGTTCGCTGTCCATATATACCTCGGCTACGAACTCGCGTTCATGGGCAGGTCCGCGCTCCTCCACAATCTTGTATTCAAGCATCCCCATGTTATGATGCTGCGTCAGTTCCTGAAGCTCTGTTTTGAAATCACTCATCTGAAGCTTACCGTTTAATACAATTTGAGGAAAAATATAACGTTCCAGAAACGACCGGACGGCCTCAAGACCCTGATCCAAATAAAGCGCGCCTACGAACGCTTCGAACACATCAGCCAAAAGAGCCGGACGAGTACGTCCGCCTGTCAGCTCTTCACCTTTTCCAAGCAGTACATATTGCCCGAACTCAAGCCCGACAGCAAACTTCACCAGAGAAGGCTCACAGACAATAGCTGCACGCAGCTTGGTTAATTCGCCTTCGGGTCGGTTAGGGTACTGGTTGTACAATTGCTCGGACACAGTCAGTTCCAAAACAGCGTCACCTAAAAATTCAAGACGCTCATTGTCTGCATGCTGACTGAACCGATGTTCGTTTACGTAGGAAGCGTGCGTAAAGGCCTGCTTCAGAAGCTGCCGATTGTTGAATTGAATATGAAGTTTCTGCTGTAATTGCTTCAAGTCTCCACTCAACGAACTGACCCCTTACGCTTCATATTTTTTTAGAATAACCGTGGCATTGTGACCGCCAAAACCAAAGGAATTGGACATAACCACATTCAGTTCCGCTTTTCTCGGCTTATTAGGTACATAATCAAGATCGCAAGCCGGGTCTTGATTATCCAAATTAATCGTTGGCGGAATCGTCTGATGTTGAAGTGCGAGACCACAGATCACGGCTTCAACGCCGCCCGCTGCACCCAATAAATGCCCTGTCATCGACTTGGTTGAGCTGATCGCTACCTTATAGGCATGCTCTCCAAGCGTTTTCTTGACTGCTTCCGTTTCCGATTTATCACCGACCGGCGTAGATGTACCATGTGCATTGATATAATCAATATCTTCAGGATTCAATCCAGCATCACGGATCGCCATTCTAATGCAGCGTGCCGCTCCCTCTGGATCAGGCTCCGTCATATGATGGGCATCGCCAGAAAGACCGTAGCCAATCACCTCGCCGTAAATACGCGCACCACGCTTCAAAGCATGATCCAACGATTCCAGGATCAGAACACCAGAGCCTTCGCCCATAACAAACCCGTCTCTTTCGGTATCAAAAGGACGACTTGCCTTTTCAGGCTCATCGTTACGTGTGGACATCGCCCGCATGGAACAAAATCCAGCCATACCAATCGGGCGAATAGTCGCCTCAGCTCCGCCGCAAATCATGGCGTCAGCGTCACCGCGCTGAATCATGCGGAAGGAATCGCCAATGGCATGACTGCCCGTGGCACAAGCCGTAACTGGCGATGTATTGGGGCCTTTAGCACCGAGTGAAATCGACACTTGACCGGAACCCATATTAGCAATCATCATCGGGATGAAGAAAGGGCTTACGCGTTTAGGTCCCTTTTCGATCAGTGCATTGTGCTGATCTTCCCAAGTACCCAATCCGCCAATACCGGAACCGACAGATACACCAACACGCTCGGCATCCGCATTCTCTCCGATTACGAGTCCGCTGTCCTCAAGCGCCAATTTACTAGCAGCAACCGCGAACTGCACAAAGCGGTCCATTTTACGCGCATCCTTGCGTTCAATATAATCTTCTGGATTAAAATCTTTAATGGAAGCGGCTATTTTCGTAGTGTACTCACTTGTATCGAAAGCTTCGATTTCACTGACGCCAGATTTCCCAGCCATCAGATTATCCCATAGTGTGTTCAAATCCTGTCCCAGCGAAGTGATTACACCCATTCCTGTTATGACAACACGTTGTTTCAAAGATAATCACCTCTATGTCTACTGCATATTGTATTTTAAGACAGAGCACACTCTTGTGCGCAAAAATAATATAGAATCAACTAAAGTTAGTAATGCCGCATAATCCTCAGCCTTTGACTAAGTGAAGCTGAGCCAAACTCAAATAACACGCGGCAATTCCGTCTTTAGTTCAATCTGTATAATTAGGAGAAAGTCCCGCCTGTAACAGAACGGGACTTTTGATGACATGAATTAGGTATGAGATTGTATGTACTTTACAACTTCACCTACAGTTGTAATTTTCTCTGCATCTTCATCAGAGATTTCCATATCAAACTCATCTTCCAATTCCATAACCAATTCAACTACATCGAGAGAATCAGCGCCTAAATCATCTTTAAAAGATGCTTCAAGTGTAACTTCGGCTTCGTCGGCTCCCAAACGGTCAACGACAATGCGTTTTACGCGCTCCAATACATCGGACATCCGGCTCACCTCCTCCTTAGGTATTATACGAAAATTACAATTAAAATGCCATAGAAGAGAGTTTTCATTTACAACTCTTCATCGGGGCATGCGGATGGCAACATGCAACTACATATACATACCGCCATCCACATGCAAAGTCTGGCCCGTCATATATGAGGAAGCATCCGAGGCCAAGAACAGCACCACATCAGCAATTTCCTCAGGCCGTCCAAGACGGGCCAGCGGAATACCGCTAAGCATATTGTCACGCAAATCATCAGCCAGCACCTGCGTCATCTCAGTATCGATGAATCCAGGAGCTACACAGTTCACTGTAATCCCTCTCGAAGCAAGCTCTCTAGCAGAGGATTTGGTAAGGCCAATCACTCCCGCTTTAGCAGCAACGTAGTTGGCTTGTCCTGCGTTGCCAAGTACACCGACAACGGAGGAGATATTGATAATTCGGCCGGAACGCTGCTTCATCATTGGACGTGTTGCCGCCTTGAGACAATTAAACACACCCTTCAGATTCGTTTCAATCACCTGATCGAATTCCTCTTCCTTCATGCGCATGATTAAATTATCTCTTGTTATGCCCGCATTATTCACCAGGATGTCAATCTTGCCCCAAGCGCCAATCATATCCTTGATCAACCGATCTGCTTCGTCAGCGCGACCGACATTAGCCTGAACTGTAATAGCTTCCACACCTTTGGCACGAATCTGCTCTGCTACCTCAGTCGCAGCCGCTTCACTACCAGCATAGTTTACCGCCACATTAGCGCCTGCTTCAGCTAGCGCCAGCGCGATACTACGGCCAATTCCGCGCGACGCTCCCGTAACCAGTGCCGTTTTTCCACTTAATGGCTTAGACATCATAGTACCCCCTTGCAAGTATATAACCCGTTAAGGTAATGATTATTACTTTTAACGGGCCTCCAAGGCTTCCGTTACAGAAGCAAACGACTCCAGGCTGCTTATATTATACAGCTTAACCGTTTTGTCAATTTTTTTAACCAGTCCGGTCAAAACACTTCCTGGTCCAATCTCAACAAAGGTGTCAACACCTTGTTCCAGCAGCCATAATACGCTGTCTTCCCACAGTACCGGGGAATAGACCTGATCCACCAACAGTTGGCGAATTTCGCTCCCCTCACGTACAGGTTTTGCTGTTACATTGGCCACAACCGGAATCTGAGCTTCGGAGAAAGTCACAGCCTCCAACTTGTCGGAGAGCTTGGTCGCTGCTTCCCTCATCAATGACGAGTGGAAAGGACCGCTGACCTCCAATGTAATAGCACGCTTGCCGCCTGCTTCCTTTACACGTTCAGCGACAGCAGCTACGCCCTCCTTCGTACCGGATACAACAATTTGCCCGGGACAGTTGATGTTGGCCAGTTCGACCAGTTGACCAGACTCCGTAATATCACGACACAATACTGCCAATGCTTCACGATCAGCGCCCAACACAGCAGCCATCCCGCCTTGTCCATCAGGAATGGCCTGCTCCATGAACTCGCCACGTGAACGAACGGTCTCAACCGCATCCTCAAATGCGAGAACACCGGAAGCAACTAGCGCGCTGTACTCTCCTAGACTGTGCCCAGCCACATAATCAGGGCGAATGCCATTTACCTTAAACGCTTCATATAACGCAATGCTCGCCGTTAACAGTGCAGGCTGCGTATTGGATGTTTGCTTCAAGGCTGTGTCCGGCCCTTCGAAAATCAGTGTGCTTAGCGCGAAACCTAACCGTTCGTCCGCTTGGCGGAATGCTTCTGTTGCAGCTGGAACCGCTTCATAAGCGTCTTTAGCCATACCTACAGCTTGTGAACCCTGACCGGGAAATATAAATGCCGTTTTGCCCATCGTGTATGCACCTCTCTGTATCCAATGCTTGTACTGTAAAGTACCAGACAAATTCAATATTGTATCAAACCCGCCGACTTCTTACCAGACAAGAACCGACGCACCCCAAGTCAAACCGCCGCCGAAGCCCACCATTAATATACGGTCGCCTTCCTTCATGCGGCCTTCCTCAGCTGCTTCCACAAGAGCAAGAGGGATTGATGCTGCGGATGTATTCGCATATTTATGAACATTAACTACTACCTTTTCCTCTGGCAAATCCAGACGTTGCATCGCCGATTGGATGATGCGAACATTGGCTTGATGTGGAACGAACAGATCAATGTCATCTTTGGACAGCCCTGCTTTTTCCAGCACATCAACCGTTGCCGTTCCCATAACACGAACCGCAAACTTGAACACTTCGCGTCCATTCATGTAAATATAGTGCTGTTTATTTTCCAGTGTGTCCGCACTCGCAGGCAAACGTGAGCCACCAGCTTCCAGCTTAAGCAAGCTGCCTCCCGCGCCTTCAGCCCCGAGATCAAAAGATTGGAATCCCCTACCTTCAGGCACTTCACCAATCACTACAGCTCCTGCACCGTCTCCGAAAAGAACGCAGGTATTGCGGTCGGTATAATCTGTAATCCGAGAAAGACAGTCTGCCCCAATGATTAACGCATTATTATAAATACCTGTCTTAATAAAGCTCGTTGCCGTAGCCAGCCCGTACACAAAACCCGAGCATGCCGCAGACAGATCGAAAGCTGCTGCGCCTTTGGCCCCCAACTTGTCCTGAAGAATGCAGGCAGTTGACGGAAACGCCATATCCGGTGTAACCGTAGCTACAATAATCAGATCCAGATCCTGTGCCGTCATACCCGCGGACTCCAATGCCTTAATCGCCGCTTCATAAGCCAAATCAGATGTAGCCTGCTCTGGAGCCGCAATATGGCGCTCCTGAATCCCTGTACGGCTAACAATCCATTCATCACTTGTTTCTACGATTGCTTCTAGATCTTTATTGGTCAGAATTTTCTCAGGTACGTATTTCCCTGTTCCGATAACACCAACTGGCCGTAATTTATTCATATCGTCACTCACTTCCTGCTGATTTCCTTGGATATACTTTCCACCAACCGGTTTTGCAAGGCCGTACGAGCCTGCCTTACCGCATTTTTGACGGCAATGCCGTCAGATGAACCGTGACTTTTCAAGACGAGTCCGCTCAACCCCAGCAAAGGAGCCCCGCCGTGCTCTTTATAATCCAGTTTACCTTTCAAACTGCGAAGTTCAGGCATAATCAAGGCCGCCGCAAGCTTGGTCTTTAAGGATTTGGTGAACTGCTCTTTTAGGAGAGAAAATATGGCTCCGGCTGTACCCTCCAGCGATTTTAGCATGATGTTCCCGGCGAATCCGTCGCACACCAGTACATCGCAATTCCCCGTTAACACGTCTCTGGATTCAACATTACCCACAAAATTGACAGGTAACTGCTCAATAAGAGGAAATGCCAACTTCGTCAGTTCATTGCCCTTCCCAGCTTCGGTCCCGACATTCAGCAGACCCACCCTTGGAGAAGCCACACCGTGAACTTTCTGACGATACAGGCTCCCCATCAGTGCATACTGGGCAAGATGCTCAGGCTTGGCATCCATATTCGCTCCCAAGTCCAACGCCAGAACACCCTGATCATCAATCGTCGGTATCATCGGCGCGAGAGCCGGACGTTCAATGCCCTCCATTCTTCCAACCACCAGCAACCCTGTGGTCATTAGCGCGCCTGTATTACCTGCGGATATCATGGCATCCGCTTCGCTTTCTCTGACCATTCGACCAGCTACGACCATTGAGGCATCCTTTTTACGCCGCACTGCCTTTACAGGCTCGTCCTGCGCATCTATCGTTTCGGATGCATGGCGAATGCTGAGGTTCGTCGGCAACGCCCTGCCGTTCAGAACCGATTCAATCCGTTCCCGGTCACCAACCAGCGTAATGTCAGTATCCTTCCATTCCGCCGCCGCAGATAGCGCGCCCTCTACTGTCGCCTCAGGAGCATTATCTCCCCCCATGGCATCAATGGCGATCCGCATGCTGACTTCCTCCTTCGCTATACTCTTCCTCCGTGGAGCGATAAATGACAAAGTTGCCTTGGAACACCATTTCTTCTCCTACGTAGGCAAACACTTCCACTTTTGCCTTCCCTTTTTGCTCTGGATTTGAGCGTACATATGCCTTGGCAATGCACTTTTCACCCAAATGAACCGGGCGGACAAAGCGAATATCCGCTGAAGCGGTCAATGCTATCTCATCATTAATCACGGCAACGGCCAATGAATTAGCCTGGGCAAACACATAATGCCCCCGCGCAATACCTGTACGTGAAAAAATATGTTCCTCTTTGATTTCAAAAATCGAAATACCACTTCGATCCAACTGGAGATCAACGATATCCCCGATCACTTCATGCAAAGGCAAGGAACGAACCTGATCATAGGAGCGCTCAGCCATCAGCTTTAGCCGCTCCCGCAATTCCGGAATCCCCAGCTCCATCCGGTCCAGCCGAATGGTCTGAATGCTTACCTTCAGCTGTCTTGTCAATTCCTGATCCGTTACGAACGGATTATCATCAATTAATTGAGTCAGCCGTTGCTGTCTCTGTCTCTTCGGCAAACGTTCGATATCAGTGACGCCTCCTTTCCCTGCAATAAACTGCCGTTCAGCCAACAGTTCGGGTTACTTCACGTTCTAACGGCGAAACTTCAAGCCGGTTTGTCTTCTTGTATGTATAAAGGAACCCCTTCGGCCCTTCTTTCTTAGAACCTGGTACTAAAACAGTATATAGCATGCTGACGCAAAAAGAAAGCATGCAGACAAAAAAAAGTAGCGCCTCACTGAAGTGAAGCGCTACTCTCCCTGCGAAGATTCCAAAGAATCCGCTTATCGAACATTATTGAGAGATGATCTCTCTAGCTTTGTACGTTCCGCAAACTTTGCACACATGGTGAGCAAGTTTCAATTCGCCGCATTCGGAGCATTTCACCATACCTGGTACTGCCAGTTTAAAGTGAGTACGACGTTTGTCGCGACGAGTTTTGGATGTTCTCCGTTGAGGTACTGCCATTATTCCCACCTCCTTAACCAGATCAACCCCGCATAACGGGTATGACTTCTTATCTCATTCAAGACCGAAAGAAAATGCTAGAAGCAATTATCTTACAGCCGGTGAATCAAGCCTGCAACATCCACGTATCGGTTCAGTAACTCCCCGGCACAAGCGGATGATGATTTTTTCAGAATTGAACTCAATTCTCATTTAAAAAAATCCTTAAGCCCTGCCAGACGCGGATCAATCTTTTCCGTATCGCCATCGTTACTGTCATCGGAGCCAATGCTCCAGTCTTGTCCGGCCGCTGGTGCGATCCCCTGACAATCCTCACTGCACACAGGCGCAAACGGCACATGCAGTACAAACAATTCTTCACAATACGGTGCAATGTCGAAGGAATCCTCCGTCACTGCGATAAAATCGCCATCTTCATCCTCCTCTTCAACACTCGAAGAGGTTTGCTTAAACCGCTCACGGAATTCAATCTTCAAATCCTCGTGCATCGGGCTCAAACAGCGTGAGCACAGCATGTCCAGACCTGCGGTCAACGTGCCTTCCACGCTCATCAAGCCTTGACCCAGACTAACGGCGACCAAGTCGGTCTCCAGCGGGGAAACGGCCGTAACATCAGCACGATCATCCACCAATTCACTCACATTAAGAGATTCACGGATAGGAAAAGGACCGTCACTTGTTGCTACTTTGCGAAAAAATAGTTGCATCACTATCACTCCAAACAAACAAAAATTATTATACCGACTGATCGAGTCGTTTGTCAACACCTTTCACTTTACACCACTTACAAATCCATCGGTTTTTCAATGGTTCGGCAAGTTTTATGCGGAAGCAAAAATGCGTTGTGCTAATCATGTACCTGTGAGTATTCGTACCCCCGCCACTCTTCGTGTACAATAATGCGAGTATAAAGCTTTTTGGTTCATGTCTCAATGGTCTTGTTCATACCAATGATGAAAAATCAGTATAGCTGCCCTGAAAACAATCATTCGTGGGTAGTTAGCCATTATTTTCAAAATAGTTACCAGATAAGCTACTTTAAGAAAGGAGCCGACATACAATCTTGAAAACACTCGGTATGATTGTAGAGTACAATCCCCTGCATAACGGACATGTCCATCACTGGAAGGAATCTCTTCGCATCACTGGTGCACAGCGCACGGTGGCTGTAATGAGTGGTCCCTTCCTTCAGCGGGGTGAACCCGCGATTACAGACAAATGGTCCCGCACCGAAATGGCACTTGCCATGGGTGTGGACCTGGTTCTGGAGCTGCCTGTGGCCTATGCCGTTCAGCCCGCAGAATGGTTTGCCCGCGGAGCGGTCGCCCTGCTCCGCGCGACGGGCATCGTCGACGCGCTCTGCTTTGGCAGCGAGGGCGGAGACATCGCAC
>NZ_JCBAIQ010000041.1:0-22759 GCF_059772165.1 Paenibacillus sp. TY11
GGCGGTTCCGCACGCGGAGGCCAAGGCCGCTCCGCAGGGCAAAGCAGTGAACGCGGCGGATATGACCGCAGCAGCGGCGGTTCCGCGCGCGGAGGTCAAGGCCGCTCCGCAGGGCAAAGCAGCGGACGTGGTGGATACGACCGCAGCAGTGGCGGTTCTGCACGCGGAGGCCAAGGTGGTCGCGGTGGACAAGCCAAAGGCAGCCCGCGTGGTGGTCAAGGACAAGGAGGCCGTCGCGGACGGTCCAGATAGATAAGATAGGAGTATTCTCATAGAATGCTCCACTATGGTTATTACAATAGCCCCGGGGAGGCTCATCTTCCGGGGCTATTGTAATCTTTATCCATGCCGCTGAAAGAGCAGCATCATAAGATAATGAGCAACGGAGATGCCTTGAAATAACCGATTAGCGTGTAGGTACATTTTTCAAAAGATAAATTTGGAGGGGTTATACATCATGCAGGAACAGGATATGGGCAAGCGCGCCATGGTCTCAGCATGGATCAGCCTGATTAGCAACATCCTATTAACCGGCATTAAGATTATTACAGGACTCATGTTCAACAGCAAGGTGCTGGTGGCCGATGGTGTGCATAACGCCGGGGACGTAATTGCCTCTGCAACGGCACTGGGAGCGATGCGTATATCCAGCCAACCGCCGGATGAGGATCATCCTTATGGTCACGGCAAGGCAGAAGTGATCGGTGCAAGTGTGGTGGCGGTCATATTGTTCGGAGCGGGCATATTTATCGGCTATCATTCCATTGCAGCACTGTTCGATCCGATGCCACAGGAGCATATATTAGCATTGGTGGCGGCCATTATTTCCTTGCTCTGGAAGCAGTGGCTATATATCTACACGATTCGTATCGGGAGAGCGACCAATAGTCAGGGTCTTATTGCGACGGCAAAAGATCATCTGGCTGATGTGTACGCCTCCGGGGCTGCTGTGTTGGGTATCGGCTTGGGGCTGATCGGGGAGCACTGGAGTATTCCGATCTTATCTTACGGCGATCCAATTGCGGGGTTCGTAGTAGCATTGCTCGTTTTGAAATTGGCGTGGGAAATGGGCCGTGAATCCATAGATGTGCTCATGGAGAAGGCAATTGCAACTGAGGAAATTGAAAGCTACGCCGCAGCCGCACTAAGTGTAGCCGAGGTTCAGCGTATTGACCGTATCCGTGCCCGGGAGCACGGCCATTATATTATCGTGGATATTCGCGCCTCAGTGGATGCCTCTTTGACGATTCAGCAGGGACACGATATTATTCGGCTGATCAAGGGGGCTGTCATGAAGCGGGAACCGCGGGTTTATGAGGTGCTTGTCCATTTGAATCCATGGTATGCGGACGACCACTAGAACAGACGACACGAATTGACAGATAACTTGCAGGAAGGGTATGCTTTTAAAAGCCGAACGATGATGAATAAAAGCGAGGTTACCCGAAAATGCGAAAATTTTTAAAATGGCTAGGCATTTCTGTGACTGCGGCGGTTCTTTTAGTGGGCGGATATTATACTTATTCTATATATCATTTTACGAATCAAATTTCGGTTGCTTCCGGACAGGATTCGAAATTTAAACCGCAAACACAAACCCAAACAAATGTACAACCTGTAGAGGTATCGCTCCCACCGGAATGGGATGGGACAGAAAGAGTGAATATTCTGCTGCTAGGCGGCGATTCCCGTGGAGAGGATTCAGGGCGTTCAGACTCTGTTATGGTTGCCTCTATTGATCCGGTTACGAAAAAGGCTACACTTATGTCGATTCTTCGTGATACGTACGTCAATATCCCAGGTCATGGGCAAAGTCGATTGAATGCTGCTTTTTCTTACGGTGGACCGGATTTGACCAGACAGACCGTGAGCGATCTGCTGGGGATACCGATTCAATATTATGTATATACTGATTTTAATGGCTTTATTGCGTTGGTTGATTCTGTGGGTGGTATTGACCTGGATGTCGAAAAAGATATGCATTATACTTCCAAAGCGGACAAACACCAGTTTGATATTGATTTGAAAAAGGGAATGCAGCATATGGACGGCAAAACAGCCTTACAATATGTGCGTTTCCGCCATGATGCGACTTCCGATTTTACGCGTACGGAGCGACAGCGCAAATTCATTACCGAACTGGGTGGTAAAATTCAGTCAACCTCGTCTCTAATCAAACTGCCGAGTATTTTAAATAGCATTTCTCCTTATATAGAAACGAATCTGAGTACAACGGAAATGCTGCAACTGGCTTCATTGGGTTTTAATATTGATGCAAAAACAGTAGCAAAGCAGCAAATCCCGCCGAATGAACTGGTGCGCGGGGAAAACATCAAGGGTGCGCAGGTGTTGGGTGTGGACGAAAGAAAGCTCAAGGGATTCATACAGAATCTTTTTGAACAAGAAAACAAACCTGTGACCACGACGGTGGATGCTGCCACCAAGACAAATGATACTCCATAACAATCCAAAGCAAGCGAAGTTCGTACGATGACGTACAACTTTGTTTGCTTTTATGTTTATTTGGGTATAACCTTGTATATTTTGTTCCAAAAATATATCGTAACTATGAAGACTGTATACTCATTTGTCTAAAGAGAAGGGGAATGTCATGTGGAAATAACTCCAGCATGGAAAGACCGATTTAAGAAGTTTTTTCTGAACAACAAGTTTGTGTTATTCCTGCTGATACTGCTGCTGATCGGCTTGAATATCTTGGTGCTTACCAAAATTTCATATATATTCACTCCTGTCATCGTGCTGCTGAAAACGATAATTCTCCCTGTCATTTTATCCGGCGTCTTGTACTATCTGCTCAATCCATTGGTTGATGTACTGGAGCGCAATAAGGTGAAACGAATATACTCCATTATTGTACTGTTTTTGCTCATTATAGGGGTTATTGCTATTGTGATTACATCGGTGGTACCTGTAATCCGCGATCAAATACAGGGGCTTATCCAAAATGTGCCTGCATATAGCGAACAAGTACAACGACAATTCGAGAAACTGATCGGCAGCGATTTTGTGAATCAGTTCCAGAACACAATTCAAATTAATCCATCTGAACTGGCCTCCAAAGCTTCTGAGAAGTTATCTAGCTTTATTAATAATGCATGGACGGGTGTGGGAAGCCTTTTGGGCGTGGTTACAGAAACGGTACTTGCGATTGCCACGGTTCCATTTATTCTGTTCTACTTGCTAAAAGATGGACACAAACTGCCACAGTTTATCCTGAAAATGCTCCCGCCTATGTTTCGTAAAGAAACAGATCGCATTATGACCGAGATGAACCATCAGGTCAGTTCCTATATTCGTGGGCAGATTATTGTCAGCTTCTGTATTGGGGCACTGTTGTATATTGGTTACCTAATCATTGGACTGGACTACTCTCTGACGCTTGCAGTCATTGCATCCTTTACGAGCGTTGTCCCCTACTTAGGTCCCGTCATTGCCATTACACCTGCGTTAATTGTAGCCTTGGTCACCTCACCGATTATGCTGCTCAAGATGGTTATCGTGTGGACAGTCGTACAGCTCATTGAGGGTAAATTCATTTCTCCACAAATTATGGGCAAATCTCTTCGGGTACATCCGATCACGATTATCTTCGTTATTCTGACCGCAGGCAATTTGTTTGGTGTGGTGGGAATTGTACTGGCGGTTCCAGGGTATGCTGTCCTGAAAGTAATCGTTACACATCTGTACAGTTTCTTTAAAAAGCGTTCGCATCTCTATGAGGCGGATAAAGTGAACACAAGTCTTTACGAAAAATAAACTTTTCCACTATAGAATCTATGTGGGCCTCTCTTGGGTAACTGTGGCTTCGCGCGCTATAATTAATGTCTATTCTTATTCCAAAACAGAAAGGTCAGACTTTTATGATAAAACTCAGCATTCTTGACCAATCTCCGGTATCGGAAGGCATGACGCATGCGCAAGCATTACAAAAGACCGCTGAGCTTGCTATAGAGGCGGAACGCTTGGGTTATCATCGCTTTTGGGTATCAGAGCACCATTCTGCCTCGAATCTTGCAGGCTCCAGTCCGGAGGTACTGATTTCACACCTGGCCGCCCGGACCTCAACCATTCGAGTGGGGTCGGGTGGTGTGATGCTGCCCCATTATAGCGCTTATAAAGTAGCGGAAAACTTCCGCGTGCTGGAGGGATTGTATCCGGGACGCATTGATTTGGGTCTGGGACGAGCGCCCGGAGGGATGCCGATTGCGACCAGAGCCCTGCAAGAAGGCAAAATGCGGGGTGGCATTGATCTGTACCCTGAGCAGTTGGATGACCTGCTAGCTTATTTGCATGACAGCACAGGCAACGGGCATCGCTTCGGTTCGCTACAGGCGATGCCGCTCGTAGAAACTGTACCGGAAATGTGGCTGCTTGGCTCCAGCGGTGATAGCGCAGGTCTGGCCGCCGAGCGTGGCGTGGGCTTTGCGTTCGCGCAGTTCATTAACGGTGAAGGCGGCACAGGCGCTATGAAGGGATATCAGGAAAGCTTCCAGCCTTCCCAGCATAGTGACCAACCGCGTTCGCTTGTAGCCGTATTTGCTATCTGTGCGGATACCGAAGAGGAGGCGAATCGGTTGGCTTCCAGCATGGACTTGTCTCTTGTACTATTAGAGCAGGGAATGCGCTCAGCTGGAACACCTTCCGTCGAAAAGGCACTGGCGTATCCGTATACGCCATATGACCGGATGCGGATTCGTGAGAATCGCAAGCGTATGGTGGTCGGTTCGCCCGAACAGGTAAAGTGTCAGATTGAGCAATTATGTAAGGACTATAATGCACAGGAGATCATGGTTGCGAGCATTATTCACGACTTTGATGCCAAAATGAAATCTATACGTCTCATGGCTGAAGCATTTGGGCTGTCTTCTGTACAGTCTTAATGGGATTTGCCGGGATTCAGAAGATCACAGCTTTGAGGAGCTGTGATCTTTTTTTGAATTTTTGAGGGAATATTTGATGATATACATTGTAGGATAGAGGGAATATGCCAGTTAACACTTGATAATGATTATCAATATCTTTATTATATAAAGATAGAATGAAGTTTTGATGAAAGTCGTGCGTTAAGCCCGTGACTATATATATTGGATAAGGGAAAGGGATGATTCCAAATGTTTCGTCTGAAAACGGCAAATCTGGATATTGCTTATGAAGATCGATTGATTGTAGAAGATCTGAACGTTGAAATACCGCAAGGGAAAATCACAGCATTGGTGGGCGCAAATGGCTCCGGTAAGTCCACCATTCTGAAGACGATGGCTCGCATCATGAATCCTAAAGGCGGCAGTGTTCTGCTTGACGGTAAATCCATTCATAAGCAATCCACCCGGGAAGTAGCTAAGCAGTTGGCTATTTTGCCACAAAATCCGACTGCACCGGAAGGATTGACCGTGACGGAACTGATATCTTACGGACGTTTTCCCTATCAAAAAGGTTTTGGCTCCATGAAAGCGGAAGATCGCAAAATGGTAGAGTGGGCAATTCAAGTAACAGGAATGAGCGAGTTCCACGATCGTCCGATTGATCAGCTTTCTGGTGGTCAGCGTCAGCGTGCCTGGATTGCTATGGCGCTTGCGCAGGATACGGATATTTTGTTTCTGGATGAGCCGACTACATTTTTAGATATGGCACATCAACTGGAAGTGCTGCATTTGCTAGAGTATCTGAATACTTCGGCGGAACGCACCATTGTTATGGTCGTGCATGATTTGAACCATGCGGCCCGGTACGCTCAGCATATGATTGCGATCAAAAAAGGGAAGGCTGAGGCGGTAGGAACCCCAAATGAGGTTATGTCTCCTGATGTGCTGCGTGAGGTGTTCGGGATTGAGGCGGATATTGTAACAGATCCTCGTACGGGTGTACCGCTCTGTCTTCCGTATGCTTTGGCTGGACAGCCTGCGGTAAGCCAGGCAGTAAAGGGAATGAACGTGGAAGAGAAGCAACCCGTGGGTTCTGTTGCCGAGCGACGTGATGCTAGACCACAAGTAGCGGCAAGAGGTTAAAGGGGACACACCATGAGACCACTGGATTATGATCAGCTTCAGCAATTAGCGAAAATAGTTAGAGTCACGCCGGAGGATGCAGTATATTCCGGACCAGTGGCAGAATGGCTTGAACCAGAGGAGATCCGCTCTGTGATGGAGTACTATGGCGATCTTCTGCGTGCTGAAGACGATTTGACCGCAGCTGTTTATTTTGTGAACCAGTTGCGTGGCCTCGTGTTTGCGCAGCATTTTATGGTGTCTCTGTGTGAACGCCGTTTGGATCTGTCCGTTTCTAATCTCAGATTTCATATTTGTTATCAAGGCCAATATCCTTCTATTAGCCTCCAAGTCATCGATCAAACGGAGCTGGACAATACGCGGGACAATGGGGACCACCATTCTGCCGAACAGGCTCAGCAAGTATTCCGTGACTTTTACAGCTTGCAGATGCGGCCGATATTGGAGGCGATGGCTGCAGTGGGAAGCGCATCTATTGGACAAATGTGGGGACAGTTTCCGTTGACTTTGCTGTATTTTAAGGACAGAGTACTGCCATCGTTGACTGATCCTCAGGATGTAGAGCGCTTTGAACAAGATTATGTTTATGTGACGCGTGAGCTGGAGGGAGAGGTATTCGGGCGTAAAAGAAACCCGTTTACGGTTCGTCTCGTTGAACTGGACAATCCTTACCGCCCTGGTGAAAATACTTACATGAAACCGTCCTGTTGCCAATATTACAAAACAGGTGGAGGCCAGCGTTATTGTTATGCTTGCCCAAGAATGTCCGCTTCCGAACGTGAAGAACGCAGACTCGAAGTGGTGGCATCATGGTAAAGTATCTGTGAAGGTTGGCATGTCCGTCGCGTTATGGGTAAAATAGGTTATGAAACCTAAACCAAGCGATACGAAGGAGGATGCTGTATGTCTGTCTATTCACATAATGCCGTAACACCAGCGAATCAGGAGGTTTCTCTGGATACTTACACCGGTAAGGTGCTGGTTATTGCGAATACCGCCAGTAAATGCGGACTTACCCCGCAATATGGGGATTTGCAAAAGCTTTATGACGAATATAAGGATCGGGGATTAGTTGTATTAGGCTTTCCTTGCAACCAATTTGGCGGTCAGGAGCCGGGCAGCAGCGAGGAAGCGGCTGAATTTTGCCAACTGAATTACGGGGTTAATTTCCCGGTATTCGCCAAAGTGGATGTCAACGGACCGGATACAGCGCCTCTGTTTGAATATTTGAAGAAGCAGCAACCTGGAGAACAGGAAGATGGTACAATTCAGTGGAATTTCACGAAATTTATTGTGAATCGTGAAGGTGTGCCTGTGGGTCGTTTTGAGCCTAAGGAGTCACCGGAAGCGATGAAAGCAGCCATTGAGCAATTGCTATAATAGCTTCGCTTTAATTCCAAAGTATATGTTTAAAAAGGGTCTGATTTCCGGCATGTTTCCGGGAAACCGACCCTTTTTTTGTTCTCTACATACGCATTCGCCTAATGGTCATCGCATCATGTGAAAGTCTGTTCCAAGGGCATAATCAAGGGGCATACAGGGAAAACTGAATGGAGCAAAGAGACATTTCAGCAAACGGCTGATCTCGTATATCCTTTCTTTTTTAAATGTGGACAAATTGTGAATATCATAAAAAGCTATTGTAATGTGAAAAATATCACATTATAATAAGCGCATGAAGTGAAATAAATCACAAGTAGTGGCAAGTTGTTTACGTGAAACTATTCACAATTATTATACATTTTATGCCCACACACCAAGGAGGAATTCAACATGAAAGTAGCAGTTATCGGATGTACACACGCAGGCACGGCAGCTATCGTCAACACAGCTAAATGTTATCCAGATGCCGAAATTACCGTTTACGAGCGTAATGACAATATTTCGTTTTTATCTTGTGGTATTGCGCTGTACGTAGGTGGTGTCGTCAAGGATCCGCACGGATTGTTTTATTCGTCCCCGGATCAACTGTCTGACCTGGGTGTAGTGACCAAGATGCTTCATGAGGTAACGAGTGTGGATACCGCAGGCAAGACGCTGCATGCACGTAATCTCCAAACAGGTGAAGAATTTACGGACACATTTGATAAATTGATTGTGACCACGGGATCGTGGCCAATTATTCCGAAGCTGGAAGGCATTGAACTTGATCATATTTTGCTCTGTAAAAACTATAATCATTCGAATGATATCATTGAGAAAGCCAAGCACGTACAGAACATTACAGTCGTCGGAGCTGGATACATCGGTGTTGAACTGGTAGAGGCTTTCCAAATGAACGGTAAAAACGTAACGCTGATCGACAGTGCTGATCGTATATTGAATAAGTATTTGGACCATGAGTATACAGACCGGATTGAAAATTCCCTGAAGGATCATGGTATTAAGCTGGTGCTTGGCGAGACGGTGAGTCGTTTTGAGGGTACGAACGGTAAGGTGAATAAAGTCGTGACCTCCAAAGGAGAATATGAAACAGAGCTTGTTATTCTCTGTATCGGTTTCCGTCCTCAAACGGATCTACTCAAAGGCCAGGTAGATATGTTGCCTAACGGTGCGATCATTGTGGACAATTATATGCAAAGTAGCTGCCCGGACGTGTTTGCAGCAGGCGACAGTTGTGCAATTCGCTATAATCCGACAGGCAAAATGGCTTATATCCCATTGGCGACCAACGCGGTTCGTATGGGTACGCTGGTGGCACGTAATCTGGTACAACCGACCATTGCCTACATGGGAACACAAGGAACTTCGGGTATCAAAATTTACGAAGACAATATCGCAGGAACAGGCATGACGGAAGCGGCAGCAACGGACGAAGGCATGACTGTAGAAGCTGTAACCATTGAGGACAGCTACCGGCCTGAATTTATGCCAACCTCCGAAAAGGTATTACTGAAAGTGGTATATGAGCAGGAGACACGAAGAATTTTGGGGGCTCAAATTATGTCGAAAGTGGATTTGACGCAATCCATTAACACACTATCCGTAGCCATTCAAAATCATATGACCATTGACCAGTTGGCCTTTGTCGATTTCTTCTTCCAGCCGCATTATAACAAGCCTTGGAATTTCCTGAATGCAGCAGGTTTACAAGCATTGCCTACAATATCCGAACGGAACCCAGTTACTGTATAATTAGATTTGTCTGTGACATTGTTCATAAGTTTGTCAACAATCTGAGACGTACGGACGAATCCTTATAGTACAATATAGAGTAGCATAAGGATTAGGGGGTAAGTAGCTTATGGATTTGTTTTATATCCTTTTTCTTGTAGTGGTCGCAGCAAGTGGTATGGGCGGAGTTATTTGGTTCTTGAGAGCAGTTGAAAAGGAAGAATACAATTAAATGTAAAGCGTGTAGTAGCGCAGTAAATGTAATAATACAGAAAGACAGTCCTTGATCCAAGGGCTGTTTTTTTAATACTCAAGAAAGTGATTTTTTTCACAAACAAAATCACTGATTTTAAATAAAATATGAAAGAAGAATATTTTAGTGAAAAGATATTAAAGGAGCGGGGATATATGGCGAGCTATAAACCGGGGCAAATTGCCGAAAAGACGGTAGAAACAGGAGTGGCCAAGGCAAACAACCCGTGGACTGTGGCGGTAGTATTGGGATTTTTGGCAGGTGCATTTATTGCACTCGGGTTTTTGCTGGATATACGTGTTATTGCAAGTGCGCCTAAAGAATGGGGAAGCATTGCTACCTTTATTGGAGCTGCCGTGTTCCCTGTAGGCCTGGTATTAGTTTTAATTGCTGGCGGAGAATTGTTGACCGGCAATATGATGGCTGTCCCTTTGGCGAGATGGGCAGGACGGATTAAGACGGGGGCCATGCTTCGTAATTTGGCGATTATTACGCTCAGTAATTTTGCAGGTGCGTTATTTGTTGCATTTTTCTTTGGGCATGTGCTGGGTTTGACAGAAACGGGTCCTTACCTGGATAAAGTGGTGGATATGGCAGGACATAAGCTGCATGAAAGCTTTTTGCAGTCGTTTATATCGGGTATAGGATGTAACTGGCTCGTAGCACTGGCTGTATGGTTGGCATATAGCACAGACTCCATCGGCGGCAAAATTATGGGGATTTGGTTCCCGACTATGGCCTTTGTCGCTATAGGATTTCAGCACGTTGTAGCCAATATGTTTCTCATTCCGGCGGCTATTTTTGCAGGCCATTTTACATGGGCAGAATATGTTATGAACTTCATTCCGGTTTGGCTAGGGAATTTGGTAGGAGGAAGCCTGTTTGTGGCTGGAGCCTACTGGTTGGCCTATTTAAAAAAGCCTCAAACCAACGCACATCCAGTGAATGAATCTCAAACCACTTCTTCGGTTGCATCAAAACCGTTAAGTGATCATGCTTAATGACGTAACTTTGAGCAGAAATGAACAAAGCAAATCCGCCATGACAGGCCCGGGGGAACGAAACCTGTCATGGCGGATTTTTTGGGAGTGGTCCATGATTTGGCATGGAGGATGAGTGTGCTCTCGTCCATAATGCCTTGATCTCTTTTACCCTCGGTAAGAAATGATGAAACAGAATTATAAAAAAAAAATTATGATTCTTAAAATCCGTTTTGCTCTATGCAGCAGACGGATTTTTTTAATATTTTGGAGAGCGGCTGTGTGGGGAAATCCTTCTCTTGCCATAGGCTATAGCTGTGGATATGATAAGAGCAGTGTAATTTTTGGAAACGGTAACGGAAAGGAGCATCAACAAATGGATCATCGCAATAGCGCGCCTCCTGAGGCCACGCTTCAACAAAACTTACAAAGAGGACAGCGGATGACGGAGCAGAAGAACGGTATTTTTCCGGCTGTATGCCCGTTAGATTGCCCGGATACGTGTGGGCTCTTCCTTCACAAGGAAAATGGAAAGATTGTCAAGGTGACTGGGAACCCGGATCATCCCATTACCAAAGGGGCTATTTGCAATAAAGTTCGCAATATGACGGAGCGGGTATATGATCCTGATCGGGTGCTCTATCCGTTGAAGCGTGTAGGCCCTAAAGGGGAAGGGAAGTTTGAACGAATTAGCTGGGAAGAGGCGGTCGATACCATTACAGGTCGGTTCAAGGAGCTGATGCGTACGGACGGACCGGAATCCATTCTCCCCTACAGCTTTTATGGCAATATGGGCGTGTTGAGTGTGGATGGGATGGATCGCCGATTTTTCAATGCACTGGGTTCAAGCCAACTGGATCAGACGATTTGCAGCGTGGCCGGGAATGAAGGCTGGGCATCCGTTATGGGTTTTAAGGGCGGCACCAGCCCGGAGGACACAGAGAATGCAGACCTCATTATTGTGTGGGGCGGAAATGTCATCAGCACCAACATGCATCAGGTAGTATTGGCTGAGAAGGCACGTAAAAAAGGTGCTAAGGTGGTTGTTATTGACGTTCATCGCAACCGGACGGCGCAATGGGCGGATTGGTTCATTCCGTTATATCCGGGGACGGATACGGCGCTCGCGCTGGGTGTTATGAATGTGCTGTTCGATCAGGGACTGACGGACGACGAATTTTTACGTCGCTACACGGTAGGTCATGAGGAACTACGCGAGCATGTTAAGTCGTATACACCAGAGCGGGTTTCGCGGATTACTGGCGTGCCGGAAGCGGATATTATCCGTTTGGCGGAAATGTACGGAAAGGCAAGAGCGGCGTATATCAATATCGGTAATGGGCTTCAGCATCATGATAATGGCGGTATGAACGTACGCGCGGTTACATGCTTGCCCGCGCTCACTGGACAATGGCTGAAGCACGGTGGGGGAGCGTCGCGCTCCAATGGCGCTTACGCCAAAATTAACGGTGCCCATCTGGCGCGTCCTGATCTGCGACAGAACCCGGATGCCCGGGTGATCAACATGAACCGGATCGGAGAAGCGCTGCTACAGAAGGAACAGCCGATTAAGGCGTTATTCGTATATTGTAGTAACCCGGTGGTTGTAGCACCGGATACGGAACGGGTGACTGAGGGGTTTGAACGAGAGGATCTATTCACGGTCGTTCATGACCTGTTCCTTACCGATACGGCCCGTTATGCGGATATTGTGCTGCCTGCAGCGTCTTCCTTTGAAGGTACAGACCTATACAAATCCTACTGGCACCACTATATCCAGATGCAGGAACCCGTCATTGCTCCGCTCGGAGAAAGCAAAAGCAATTATGAGCTGTTTAGCCTGCTCGGACGGGCTATGGGCTTTGACGAAGCTGCATTTACGGAAAGTGAAGAGGACATGATCGTGGGCGCGCTTGATAATCCAACGAATCCTTATCTCAACGGTGTGACCTTGGAAGCCTTGAAAGAGTCACCTTTTGTAAAGCTCGATATGACGCCAAAGGCTACTTATCTGGATCGTCTAACCACGCCTTCAGGCAAGATTGAGTTATATTCGAAAAAAATGAAACAAGCAGGTCTGCCCGCGATGCCTTCATATGTGCCGCTAATCGAAGGGTATGACGGAGAACATCGACCGCAAGCGGACGAGCGGTTTCCATTGATGTTTATTTCACCGCCTAACCATAATTTTCTGAATTCTACTTTCGCTAATTTGCCCAAGCATCAGCGACTGGAGCGGGAGCCCTTGCTACAAATTCATCCGGAGGATGCACAGACAAGGGACATCGCGGATGGGGATCCGGTTACCGTATGGAATGATCGTGGGACGTATGAGCTGAAAGCCAAAGTCACCGATCTGATGCTGCCCGGTACAGTGATTAGCCAAGGGTTATGGTGGGAAGGTAAGGGGCGCAGACAGCGTGCCAATGCGTTAACCTCTGATCGGCTGTCGGATATGGGACAGGGGGCTACTTTCTTCTCAACGGTGGTGAATGTGAAGCGCCAATGAGCTTATGCCTTTTATGGCGTCAGATGCAAAAGGAGAAACAAAAGATATGAAATGGTTGGAGTCTTATCCGAAAGAAGTAAAGGTGTTTCTCGTTGCCAGCCTGATTAATTCCGCCGGAAGTTCCCTGATGTGGCCGTTGGTTAGCATGTACGTATTTGACGAGCTGAACCGTAGTATGGAAGATGCGGGGATTGCGATTTTAGTGCAGTCTCTGGGCGGAATTTTTGGTCAGGTGCTGGGAGGAGCCCTTTATCACCGTATTGGAGCCAAGAAACTGATTGTCGGCTCACTGGCCATGAACGCATTGGGACTTCTCACGCTTCCATTTACCAGTGGTCATTGGGTAGCATTTGTCATCATGATGGGCTTTATCGGCTTTTTTAATGTGGTATCTGTGCCTGCGATTCAGGCCTTTGTAGGCTTTCGCTTCGCTGATCGCCGTGGCGAGCTGTTCAATATTATTTATGTCGCCAATAATATTGGGGTGGCATTGGGAACGGGATTGAGCGGCGTTCTGGCGGACCTCTCCTATCAGCTCAGCTTTGTGATGAACGGGGTGACTTCTGCGGTATTTGCCGGATTCTTTTGGTCTTATCTGAGCAGGGTGGATCGGGAAGAGGGGGAAGTTCAACTCAGCAAGTCTGTGAAGAAAAGAGAAGAAATACCAGCTCGGTTGCTGTTTCGTGATATCAGGCTGTATCTCTTCGTGGGGTTAGGCTCGCTTTTTTTATGGTTTGGCAATTCAATCTGGAATACGGGTGTATCCCCCTATATTATTGAGCAGGGCTTGCCTAAAACGATGTATGGGTTACTATGGACGCTGAATGGTATTCTTATTTTTGCTGCACAACCCATTATTTTTTGGATAAAACGGCTGTATGCCCATCATGCTTCAGCGCAAATGACATGGGCCGGAGGATTTTATTTGGCGGCTTATATCGTCATCCTGGGTACACAGAACTATACGGGGATGATATTCGCCATGGTACTGGCGACCCTGGGAGAAATGCTGATTGCACCTGCGGTTCCCGCATTCCTGTCTGATCATGGAGGTCGGGGTGCACCCTTTTACATTGGACTTGTGGGGGGCATTGGCGCAGCCGGACGGGTAATGGGACCTTATATTATGGGGAAGTTGTATGATGGCGGTGGGTTACCGCCCACACTTTGGCTGGCATCGGGCGTAGCGGTGTTGTCGATCCTGTTTTTCATCCTGCATAGCTGGTTGAATCGTTCCCGGCATATTTTGGATACTTTTGATGCTACTACTTCCAAGGCGGACGCTTCCAGTTCTTAAGTCCTAATAAAAGTTCAGTAATGAGCTATGATTATGGTACAATAGTGATGGATGGCTGCAGTTATTGCATCAGGAAAGCCTTCACAGGAAGGATTGAAAGGAATTGTTTACAAGTCAACCCTTGACGATACGTCATTCGGAGATGAAGGATGCTCCTGATCTGATTGCGCTGGACGAATTGGTATGGAATGAACGTACGGCTCCCGCTTCGCTGTCATGGAAGTCGCGCGGAGAGTTTTTACGCAATACGCCTCCGGGCTCCCAATTGGTCGCCATCGAACAGGAAGTGCTCTGCGGGTATATTGGATTTCGTCCTCCAACGCTATTGGCTAGTAATTGTCATGTATTGGAAATAAATATAGCTGTACATCCAGCCTATCATCGTAAAGGTATTGGGACGGCGCTCATGAACTCCATGAAGGACATTGCGGCTGCCGAGGGCATACGCAAATTAAGTTTGCGGGTACTCTCGTGTAATACGGAAGCCCTTATGTTTTATGAAAAATGCGGTTTCACGATTGAAGGACGTTTGCATGAGGAGTTTTATATAGCAGGTCAATTCGTGGATGATGTGTTAATGGCCTATTTCTTAAAATAGGCCGGAGGCTACAGACAGCAACATTCGGTTTTAATGTCCGGCTCATAACAAACAACGCCGCAGACCTGATCAGGTCTGCGGCGTTGTTGTACAGTACAATGTTACCGAAGTTGCTTCCATTCATTTTGGAGCATACCATACACTGCGTGGTTCATGTAGCCTTCGGGCAGCAATTCCGCTTCGCGTACAATGCCTTCGAGCACAAAGCCCAGACGTTCCGGAATACCGCGGCTGCGGCGGTTCGTAGTTGCGCAACGGATTTCGACCCGATGCAAGTCCAGCTCCATCAAAGCATATTCAACGAATACGCGGCAGGCACTGGTCATGAGACCTTGTCCTTCGTATCCGTGTCCAAGCCAGTATCCGATGCTAACCGAACGGTGAGTCCAATTGATCTCATGGTAGCTGATAATGCCAGCAAGCTCGTTGTCTATCCAAATTCCGGCGGTCAGGCTACCGTTTTCTGCGGCTTGTTTCAAGGCGCCCTGCACGAACTGCTCTGTGTGGCTGATTTCCGTGGTGGAGTCTACCCATGGAAGCCATTGACGCAGGCGATCACGGGACATTTCGATCAGCTCAAACAGAGGCTGCACATGCTCCTTGGTGAGCGGCCGAAGGACTGTGCGTTCGTCCAACGCATATGTAAACATGATTGATCCCCTCTTTCACTCGGAAAATCGCTAAACCAGCCAGTCTAGCATTTAATCCCATGCTACCTTATTCTGCGAGAGTCGTCAAAAGGAAGAAGAAGCTTCAAATTCTATAGGTCCCACCCGGAACCGCTCATGCTCGTATACATATTTCAGATCCAAATCCCCTACAAATTCGCTTGGCGATACACTGCCGGATACAGTGGCTTGCAGAGGGGACTGTTCGGCATCATACATTACGACGGAACTAAAATCGAGATGCTTTGTAAATTGGGCTGGATCATCGTAAAATACTGATGCTTTAGGGTCCATCGTGTGTGTAGCACCGTCAATCGTGACAGCAATATGCACCTGGCGGTTGTGGTCACGTAGCTCCACTGAGCTGTGTACGCGCTGGGACACAGCATCTGTTGCCGATTCGACCGCATATTCTTCCATCGTCTGTGCATTAACAATATGCAGCTCCTGCAATTCGACACCCGTTCCCGAGGCAAGCGTGAGGATCACGACGGCTTCACGGACACCATCCCCGTTTACATCCCTGTAATATAACCGTGGTGCGGTGGAGATATCTGCCGAGCCCGACCATCGGAATGTGCGGCGCTGCTGGCCGATTTCCAGCACGGCTGAGTGGAATAATCCCTGGGACGGATTCACGGCATATAAATGGACGGATGAGTCTTCTGGGGCGCTGGCTAGCGGATGAGATAGTACGGGTTCGGTCACCGGGCTTGGTGAAGGATGACCGGAAGTCATGACGGAAGAGGACAAAAGCATAGACAGCAGGATCACAATGAGCAGCTTAAACACGGGTGGGTCTCCTTTTCCGGGCAAAATAAAAGATATATACACTATAACGAATTTATTTGCCGAAAATGTTAACTCTTTTTCATAACTTGTTACTTTTTTTGCTGAAGAGAGCATAAGGATTTTCATTTTATTGAGTTATGCGGTGTGAAAGGGTATATTTAAGGGAACAGGTTTTACACAGATTATACGGAAGAAAGGTTGATTAGCGTGGAGAAGCCGATCACTCCCCCCAATTTTATTAAAAATGTTATTGAAGAGGATTTACGTACGGGTAAGGTCAAGGAGGTTGTTACACGATTTCCGCCTGAACCAAACGGATATTTGCATATTGGACATGCCAAAGCTATCTGGATCAATTTCTCGTTGGGAGATGAATTCGGAGGACGCACGAACCTGCGTTTTGACGACACCAATCCGGCGAAGGAAGACACGGAATATGTGAACTCCATTCAGGAGGACGTGAAGTGGCTCGGTTATGAATGGGAGGAAAAACATTTTGCCTCCAATTATTTTGAAGAAATGTACAAGCGTGCCATCCTGCTGATTCAGAAGGGTAAGGCCTACGTGGATGACCAAAGCGCGGACCAAATCCGCGAAACTCGTGGCACACTGACTGAACCGGGACAAAATAGTCCTTATCGCGATCGCAGCGTGGAAGAGAACCTCAAGCTGTTTGAAGAGATGCGTGCAGGCAAATATCAAAATGGTGAAAAGGTACTGCGTGCCAAGATTGATATGGCTTCGGGAAACATTAATTTACGTGATCCGGTTATTTACCGCATTTCACACACAGCACATCACAATACAGGCGACACATGGTGCATCTATCCAATGTACTCCTATGCTCATCCGCTGGAAGATGCGATTGAGGGCGTAACGCACTCGCTCTGTTCGCTGGAGTTCGAAGATCAGCGCCCGCTGTACGATTGGGTTGTAGCTGAATGTGAGATGGAAAAGGTACCGCACCAATACGAATTTGGACGGCTGAACCTAGCTCAAACGGTAACCAGCAAACGTAAGCTCAAGCTTCTGGTCGATGAAAAGCATGTAGATGGTTGGGATGATCCGCGTATGCCGACGATATCCGGTTTACGTCGTCGCGGCTATACGCCGGAGGCCATCCGCAGCTTCGTGTATGAGACAGGCATTTCCAAAGCCTACGGAGTCATTGATTTGCAAGTGCTGGAGCATTTTGTACGTGAGGATTTGAAGCTTAAGGCACCACGCACCATGGCAGTCATAGATCCGTTGAAGGTGGTTATCACAAACTATCCTGAAGGACAAGTTGAAATGCTGGAAGCGGAAAACAATACAGAAAATCCGGAACTCGGTACACGTCAAATTCCGTTTTCCCGTGAAATTTATATCGAGCGTGAGGACTTCATGGAAAATCCGCCGAGCAAATACTTCCGTTTGTTCCCTGGTAATGAGGTACGTCTCAAGCATGCTTACTTCATTAAATGCAACGATGTGATTAAGGATGCAGACGGAAATGTAACGGAAATTCACTGTACCTATGATGTAGAAACCAAGAGCGGATCAGGCTTTACTGGACGTAAAGTGAAAGGCACAATCCACTGGGTAGAGGCTACTCAGGCTGTTCCTGCCGAATTCCGTTTGTATGAGCCTTTGATTAACGCAGAGGATACGGAAGAGATTGAAGAGGATGCATCGGAAAAAACATTCCTTGACCAATTGAATCCGAACTCTTTGGAAATTGCTCATGGCTATGTGGAGCCGAACATGAAAGAAGCTCAATCGCAGGATAAGTTCCAATTTTTCCGTCATGGTTATTTCAGTGTCGATCCGAAGCTTTCCAAGCCAGGTGAGCCTGTGTTTAACCGTGTTGTATCGCTGAAAAGCTCTTTCCAATTGCCTAAGCAATAGATTGTTGGAAAGAGTGGGATAGAGAGTAGCTTCGTGCGACCAAATTGAAAAGGAGTCTGCCGTCGGCAGACTCCTTTATTTTACGCACACTCGCTCTTTATACATGATCATTGACTTGACGATACTCTATTGTCGTTGCTAACAAGCCAGAGGGAAGAGGCATATCCCATTCCTCTGTTGTTGTTTAAGGGGCTTCTTCTATTCGTGTGTGCTCGCCGGTATGTCCTGGCTGATAACCGTTTTTGTACAGCATATACCACATGATAGCAAATCCCGCTGAACCAAGCAGGGCGAAGAAGACTCCTGCATGGTACATCATTTCACCGCCGAAGTTCTGGAATAGCCAACCTCCCGCAAAACCTGCTACGATACCGGATATACCACTCCAGGTCAAGGTATATACGGCCTGTCCGGATGAACGGTAAGCTGCAGGAGTGAACAGGACGGTCAGCTGGGTGCCTACATAGAAATATCCACCGAAGGTGATGCAATGAAGGGCCTGAATGAACACGATCTGAATCGGGTCTGTGGCCAGGGCCATCAGTTCCCAACGTAAGGCAAACAGCACACTGACGAGAGCCAAACAGCCGACCATCACGGTCATTTTTTTCTTTAAGAAGCGATCAAACAGCAAAAAGACAATAATTTCGAATACCGATGACATAAAAACAGCAAAACCAAGCATCTGTTTGGACCCACCCAGTTCGGTGATGTACAGGGACATAAAGGCGCTGTTGATCGAATTCGGGATGGATACAAGGATGCCCAATAAAATAAAGGATATAAAGTATCCGTTCATTAAAACACTGCCAAAGCCACGCAAATGAATGGTTGCCGTCTCCACAGTGCTTTTCAGTGGTGGAATTGTCAAGGTGCAGATCAATGCAGCCAGAAGAAGTATCGTAAAGATGGTGGATATACTGGGTATCCCCGTTTGGTCAACAACTATGCCGGCAACTGCCGCAGTCACAGCCCAGCCGAAGGAGCCCCATATGCGGAATGAACCAAATTTCCGGTCCGTGCCCTCAATATAGCTGAGAATTAGGCTGTTGCTTTGGGCGAATAATGGGCTTTGAAAAAAATAAAAACCAATCATCGACACATAAATCATGACATACGTATGGACATGAAATAAAGCTTGTAGCAATAACAAGGTGCCTATAATCATAAATAGCAGAATACGCCTGAGGTTACGGCTCCGGTCACTTGTATAGCCCCAAAAAGGGTTTGCGAATACGGATACAAAAGGTCCAATGGCCATCAGACTCCCGATTTCCAGCTTGTCCATGCCGATATCTTGCAGATACAACGGGAAGAAGCTGGAGAAAATGACCATGGCTCCATATAGAAAAAAATTATACAGTTTTAAGGAATATAGAGGAGTCTCTTGAGTTTCTCTCTTTTGCAAGACAAGCCATTCCTTTCTTAGCCCGATAGAGAACTACGCATCGATGTCGATCTGTGGGACGGTTCTTTATTCCAATGTATCATGTGTTGAAAGGGTTAACAAACCAATAAATTAACAATTATGTAATATTAAATTTTGTTCAAAAATTCATATGCATATTTGTAATGGTTTTCAGAAAAAAAGGAGGATTTATTCGTGAAGGTAACTGGTATTATCGTCGCAGGAGGACGTTCCAGCCGAATGGGACAGGATAAGGCTCTGCTAGAGATTGAGGGAGCTACTGTGCTTGAACGGACGGTTGCCGCTTTAGAGCAGGTGACCGAGCGGGTTATTGTCGTCACTCGTGACAGCCAAGGATATGGCCTGAGTGGTATGGAAATTGTGCCTGATGTTTATCCGGGTATGGGGCCCTTGAGCGGCATCCATGCAGGATTATCTGCATCTACTACGGAGTGGGGAATGGTTGTCGCCTGTGATATGCCTTTTGTACAGCCAGAGGTGCTGCATGACCTGCTCGCCGTAACTGAGAAATGGGCGGAGTTGCAAGGAACGACGGAACCAGGATTGCAAGCAGTAATCTCTTCTGTGGATGGACGTATACACCCATTGCTGGCTGTGTACCATCGGAGTGTGCTGCCGTCTGTCGAGGAATGTTTGCGCAGTAAACGCCTTCGCCTCACCGATTGGTTGGACAAGCTGAACGTTCGTTATGCGACGGTAGAGGATTTGCCGGGGGTGAGTGAAGACATGTGGCATAAGGCCGCGTTCAACATGAACAATCCGCAGGACTACCAGCTTGCTATAGAGCAGTTGAAGCGTAGCGTACAGCAGAACACGCAGAACGTGAAGAACGTAAAGGAAATACGGGAGGATTAGGAACGTACAAGCTTCCCGTTCGAGAACTGTTTAGGAGAGAAAATACCAGAGAAAATATGATGGAATGATTTCGGGGGGAGTACATAACATGCTGGAAGCTATTATCCATGCCATTTTATTGGCGATGGGGTTGATTTTGCCTTTGGGGGTACAGAATGTATTTGTGTTTAATCAGGGGGCGTCCCAGTCACGGTTTCGCAATGCACTGCCTGCTGTCGTTACGGCGGGTGTCTGTGACACAATCCTGATCACGCTTGCGGTTGGGGGCGTATCTCTTGTTTTGCAGCAATTTCTATGGCTCACGAATGTGCTCTATGCGGCGGGTTGTTTGTTTCTGCTGTATATGGCCTGGACTCTATGGAGATCAAAGGCAGCTTCCTCAGGAGAAAGCCAGGCGATGCTGCCGAAACGCCAGATGGTTTTTGCCGCTTCGGTATCGCTATTGAATCCACATGCCATACTCGACACTGTTGGTGTAATTGGAACCAGCTCGCTTCAATATGACGGCGGGGAACGATGGGCTTTCGGCCTGGCCGCCGTGTCAGTATCGTGGATATGGTTTATCGGCTTGGCAACGGCGGGGCGTCTCGTAGGACGTATGGATTCAGAAGGAAAGTTTGGTACTGTGCTTAACAAAATATCGGCACTGATTATTTTAGGCCTGGCTATTTATATGGCGAAAAATTTTATTACGGGTATGTGATCCAAACCTTGTTAGAAGAAAAACTTCAATAAAGCGAATACTCCGCTCAAAGCAAAGGGAACACCGATCAAAAATAGCATAAAGGCCAGACAGCCTGCACCAACGCGGTAATCAATATATCGGACTTTTTTAGAAATAGTTTAATTCTTCCATAGGGATAAAGACAGAGATGGATGGAACATAAAAAGATCCTACTTCACCGGGAAGTGGATCTTTTTAATAGCTGCGTGGATTACTTTTTGCTCGATAGGGACATATCAAAATCAACATCCTCGATAAATTCGATAACCTCACCATTGGGGCTGTGGACTAATGCATTTGTTACAACTAAAGGGGGTTCGCCAAGTGTAAGCTGATTGGGTTCCACAAAGGTTCTTGCTCCGTGGGCAAGGGCCTTTTGATATACTTCATCCACATTGTCTACGTAAAATGCCAAATGTAATAGAGCTCCATGAGCAATATCTTGCTCGGATGCAGCTTTTTTTCCTTGGGCCGGAATGACAGCATCGTTATCAAAAATTTCGAGACAGGTTCTCTGATCGGGTGAGATCAGCATGGAAGCCTCTTGAATTCGAAAAGACGGAAGACTCCAGTGATGTCCTCTTTTAAATCCCAATACCTTGGTATAAAATGCAATAGTTGCCTGATAGTCACGAGTTTGTATGGCAACATGCGCTAGTCCCTTTACACTCATTTCAGATCCTCCTTTATATGTGAGTAAGCCTTATTATATGAATAATGATGTGGTGCTTATATATTTAAAGTAAGGTTTTTATACTATATTAATTATTGAAAAAAAGTTAATTTGGGTGAAAAATATTATTTTTTTAAATTCAGGTTAGGAGGGGCTCGATATGCAGCATCACATTGACGATATAGATCACAAAATCATGAAATTGCTACAGCGTGACGCTCGGATAACTATTTCCCAAATCAGTAAAGAAATCTCGATGTCACAGCCGTCTGTTAAAGAAAGGATAACCAAGCTTGAAGAACGAGGGATTATTTCGGGATATAGTACTGTATTTAATTTACGGGAACTGAATCGAGGGACGACTACGTTTATTCTAATAAAGACAGAACATTGCCAAGAGTTGGTTGAATTTTGTAGAGAGGCGAAGGAAGTCACCGATTTATTTCGCATCAGTGGGGAATTTAATTATCTCATTAAGGTACAAACCGCGTCGGTAGAGGAAATTGCAGAGCTTCAGGATTCATTAGTTAAGCTGGGGCCTTCGAAGTCGCATATTTGTATGAAAAATATACTGGAAAACAGGGTTTTGCTGTAAGCAACTCGAAAACCCACATTTGGAATATAGAGCATTCGGAATAACTGTATTTGTGAAATGAAGATAAGCGAATGCTTGGATGAAATAAAAAAAGTGACGCTGAATTACAACAGCGTCACCGTAATACCCTGCTCCAGACGCTTCACGTCCTGGAGCTCGATCTTCCCGGCCATGGCGTGCAGAGCTGCCGCTGTGCCGCAGGCCGCTCCCTGCCGTAGCATGGCAGGGAGATCCAGCCCCGCTGCCGCGCCGGTGACCAGCCCGGCGATCATGGCGTCACCGCTGCCGAGCGCGCTGACAATGTCTGCGTCGGGCAGGATCACGCGGTAGCGCGCATCGCGCGTCACCGCCAGCGCCCC
>NZ_JCBAIQ010000042.1:0-22197 GCF_059772165.1 Paenibacillus sp. TY11
TGAAGTGCTCGTCCTGCTGCTGCATCTTGGCACGAAGCGTAAGCAAAGCACCCTTTTCAATCCACTGCTGGCTTCGCTTCCACACCTCAGGAAACAGTACAACCTCACAGCGCTCAATCTGATCCTCCAGCTCAATGAAGGCCATGGCCTTACCCTGCTTGGTCGTAATCGTCTTGAGTGACACCACCATACCTGCGGTCACAACAACCGTTTCATCCGGCACATCGCCCAATTCCATCAGACGATCCGCCTCGCTGCTTTCCAGCAACGACTCAAAATCATCCAACGGATGCCCGGACAAATACAGTCCCAGCAGTTCGCGTTCCAGCTCTAACTGCTGGCTGGCACTGAATTTGGGTACATTGGGATATTCGATATCCCAATTGGGCATTTCCACAAAACCAAACATATCAATTTGCAAGTCATCACGTTCCTTGCGCCACTTGACGGCTGCATCCACCGTTTCATCTAACATGGCAAGCAGCTGTGCCCGATGACCCGTCAACGAATCAAATGCCCCTGCCTGAATAAGCGATTCAATCACTCTCTTATTGCACACCCGCAAATCGACACGTCGACAAAAATCGAGCAGACTGTCGAAAGGCCGTTCCTTGCGAACAGCGAGAATGCTTTCCATGGCCTGTGTGCCGACATTTTTAATCGCGGCCAGTCCGAATCGGATGTCGCCCTGCTGTAACGGGGTAAACAGCACCCCGCTCTCATTCACATCGGGCGGCAACACTGCGATATCCATACGACGGCATTCGACGACATATTCAGCCACTTTCCGGTGGCTTCCCATCACGGCTGTCAGCATTGAAGCCATAAATTGTACCGGATAATGGGCCTTTAAATAAGCCGTCTGGAATGCCAGCACGCCATAAGCAGCTGCATGGGCACGCGGGAAGCCGTAGTCAGCAAAACGGACAATCATATCGTAAACCCTTCCGGCTTCCTCCTCTGTGTAACCCTGCTTGATACTGCCTTCGACAAAATGACCGCGCTCCAGATCCAGCACTTCGCGCTTTTTCTTGGACACAGCGCGGCGCAGCAGGTCGGCTTCTCCCAGGGAAAAGCCCGCCATACGCGAAGCAATCTGCATGATTTGTTCCTGATACACAATAATGCCGTACGTATCCTTCAAGATCGGTTCAAGATCAGGATGCGGATAAGTAATCTCAATCTGTCCATGCTTGGCCTGTATAAAGTTGGGAATAAAGCCCATCGGGCCCGGACGATACAAAGCCACTACAGAAATGATATCCTCGAAGACACTCGGCTTCAAATCTTTGAGTACCCGACGTATACCCGCCGACTCCAGCTGGAATACACCGCCTGTATCGCCTTTGCCCAGCATATCATAGGTATGCGGGTCATTATCAGGGATACGGCTAAAATCAGGCGTTTCTCCATGCTCTTCCGCAATCCAGCGCATACACCGTTCAATAATGGAGAGCGTACGTAATCCAAGGAAATCCATTTTGAGCAAACCAATTCGCTCCAAATTTTCCATTGAGTATTGCGTCAAAGGGACCCCTTCGCTCCCCTCCTGAAGCGGAACCGCGTCAGTCAGCGGAGTCCGAGAAATGACGACACCCGCCGCATGGGTCGAAGCATGCCGAGGCATCCCTTCTACTTTGATTGCCATATCCAGCAGTTCACGCGTCTTGGGCTTGGTTTCATACAGCGCCTTCAGCTCCGGGGTGATTTCTAGCGCATGACGAATATTAATTCCGAGCTGCGCCGGAATCAGCTTGGCCGCCTTGTCCACCTCGCCATACGGTACGTTCAACACACGCCCGACGTCACGAACTGCGGCTCTTGCCGCCAGCGTTCCAAAGGTAATAATTTGCGCTACATGCTCATTTCCGTACTTCTGTACTACATAGTCGATAACCTCGTCGCGCCGTTCATCACTAAAATCAATATCTATATCCGGCATGCTGATCCGTTCGGGATTCAGAAACCGTTCAAAGAGCAGGTTGTATTTTATCGGATCGACATTCGTGATGTTAAGCACATAGGCAACCAAACTGCCTGCTGAGGAACCCCGCCCCGGTCCCGTTGCAATCTTATGCTTATGAGCGAAAGCAATAAAATCCCATACGATCAGGAAATAATCGCTGAAGCCCATGCTGTCAATCGTATTCAATTCATAGTTCAGCCGTTGGTTCAGCCTTTCCCGTTCCTCCGGCTGCTCCCATCCGGAATCGTCTCCGTAGCGACGCTCCAGCCCTTGCACGCACAGACTGCGCAAATAGGACGAAGAAGTCATGCCTTCCGGCAGCGGGCGATATTCAGGCAAAATGGATTGACCGAATTCCAGCTCCAGTTCGCACTTTTCAGCAATACGTATCGTATTGGCGATGGCTTCTGCCACATGCGGGAATAAACGAGCCATATCCTCCTGACTTTTCAGATACAACTGACGTGTTGGTATACGCAGGCGCTCCTCATCATCAACCGTCTTCCCTGTCCCGATACAGATCAGAACGTCCTGAACATCCGCATCCGGCTCGGTCAGATAATGCACATCATTCGTCGCCACCAGCGGAATATCCAGTTCCTTCGCCAGTGCGATCAAGAGAGGATTTACACGTTTTTGCTCCGAAAGACCATGATCCTGGAGCTCCAGATAAAAATCGTCGCCAAAAATGTTACGATATCGTTCCGCTGCCCGTCGTGCTTCGGCTTCCCGGCCATGCAGCAAATGCTGCGGCACTTCACCGCCCAAACAAGCGCTCAGGCATATGATGCCTTCATGATGGGCAGCCAAAGCTTCCAAGTCGATGCGCGGCTTATAGTGAAATCCCTCCAAATGGCCGATGGAGCACAGCTTCATCAGATTTTGATATCCTGTTTTATTTTTGGCGAGCAAAATTAAATGATATATGGGCTGATCCTTCCGACTGCCACGCTCCTTGCGCGATCCTGCCGTCATATAGGCCTCACACCCGATAATCGGCTTAATGCCGTTCTCTACACACGCTCTATAAAAAGGAATGGCGCCGTACATGACCCCATGATCCGTGAGGGCCAGCGCCTTCATTCCGTAAGCTGATGCCTGTTTGACCAACTCCGCGGTACGAGCCGCGCCGTCCAGCAGGCTGTACTCGCTGTGAACATGCAAATGCACAAATGAACTCATGCGCTTCTCTTCCTTTCACCGCTTGTTTTTCTTCAAACTATTTTATCATATCCGCGTTAGTAGCGCCCATACAATAAAAGTACAGACCCGGGCGGACAAGCGCGGTCCTGATTCGTACACCTAAGGAGGAAAAGAGCATGAGCACTTTTATATCCAAAGCGATTCTCGACTTCTTCATTGCCTTCGGCATCGTGCTCGGGGGAGCCATGCTCGGCGGAATGGGGGCTGTGGTAACGCTTCAGCCGCCTACCCAGACGATGCTGGAGGTTGCCGGAAGGATTAAAATATGGGCGCTTGCCGCGGCTGTGGGGGGAACGATGGACCCGATCCGGGTCATTGAGAGCAATATGTTGGATGGTAATTTATCACCTGCCATTAAGCAGATATTGTATTTGATTTTCGCCTTTTTAGGCGCTCATATGGGTGCAGAGCTGGTCAAGTGGGTGTGCGGCAACGGACGGCCGTGAGGTGAAACGACTATGAGAGTCCCCCCCTTTGAGCGCCTGCGCCCTTTTATGCAATTATCCTCCGTCTTTGTACTCGGTATGATTACGGGAGCAATGATCTACAATGCCATCTGGCATGCCAGCTTCAATCAGCTGTGGACGAACAACCAGGATCTTCAATTCCAGCTCCAACAAGCCGAGGAAGACAACAAAACATTGCGCAAATACAGCAAGCGCCAAACCGTTGTCAAAGAAATCAAGCTGATCGCGGAGGAAGCTTCGGCTGAAAAAATTGATTCTATTAACCTGAAGGAGCTTCTTCGTCGCGTCAGTCGTGATCTGGAGGTGCTGCGTGGCAGAGATATGTTCGAGATTGACTCTGACAGCAAGCTGGTACGTATGTTGCTGCACCAAAAAAAATACACCGTTCGTGACAAGGAGTATACGATCCAGGTCAAAACGATGCTTGTAATGGAAGGTGTGCTGCAAATTTGGCTGGAGGCAAAAGAAAGACTGCCTGAAAGTCACTAAGTCGATCTATGTTGACTCCACTCCCTGCTCCGATCCATTGCTAGACTACCCATGTTCAATGGATTGAAGCGTCATCACTGCTTTGCATACCAAATGATTTTCCCGTGAAATTGCAATTTCTAGCTTACAGGTGCGGCGACTCATCTCGAGCAGCAACGGACGAAGGACGACAGCATCCTCAATCTGTACCGGTCTAATAAAATAGGTCGTCAAATTATCCAGCACATAATCCTTACCGCTCATGTCTCTAGCTGCCCGGTAGCCCGCTTGTGTCATTACGTTGACCAGTACACCTTCCGAGATCGTACCTAAATTGGTCGCCATCTGCGGAATGATAAAACCGCGAAAAAATAACGATCCGTCCTCATTGCGCTCCTCAGCAAACCCGTTCCAAATCAGCTGGTCGAACGTCTCGCCAAGTTGTGGCTGCTTTTGTGCGTTACGCAGCGCCTCCAACACCTCACGCCGTGTAACAGATCCCAACAGCTTGCGGTTGCGGTCTACGACCGGCAAGTAATCTACACCTTCCCATGCCATCATTTGCGCGGCTGAAGCCAGCGAGGTCTGGTAGGTGACCGTTATCGGATTGCGGATCAGACATTTATCCATCGTATGCTCAGGTTGAAGCCCCTCCACATCTTTGCGGCTGACGATACCAATTAAACGATTCCATTCATCCACTATTGCAAAATGATGCTGTCCAGTCTTCACCGAAAGCTCTTCAAACTCGGTAAGCGTGCTGTTGATTTTCAAGGTTAGCGTCTTAGGTTTGCCTGCCGCAATATCTTCAATCAGCATAATTTTCTTTTTGATCAAGCGGTCAAATATCGCTCTATTAATCATAGAAGCCACCGTAAAAGTATCATGCCGTGAGGAAATAATCGGCAGACTGATCTGGTCTGCCAGCTGCTTAACCTCCCGGCTCGTACCGAAGCCCCCTGTAATCAGCACACCTGCCCCCTGCTCCAATGCAAGCGAGTGCGCATCCTCCCGGTTACCTACGATCAGCAAACTGCCTGCGTCAATATAACGGGCCATAGCTTCCTCACGCATCGCCCCGATGACATACTTGTGCAAGGGCTTCTCCAGCCCCTCGCTTCCGCCCAGCACATGTCCCTCTACAATATTCACGACATCCGCAAAGGTCAGCTGCTCGGACAAGCCGCGTGGACGCTTCTCCACTCGTACTGTTCCGATCCGTTCCTTGGTAATGACAATTCCCAAGTTTTCTGCTTCCTTCACAGCCCGATAGGCCGTTCCTTCGCTGACGCTCATTTCTTTAGCCAACCTGCGCACAGAAATTTTGGAGCCTATTTTCAACTGCTCGATATGACGCAATAGCTGCTCATGCTTCGTAACTGTTTCATCTAGCCCGTCCAACTCTGTTACACCCCCAACGTTCAATCTGTATCATTCTGTATCTATTATAGCACAAAATCCCTTTATTTTAGACCCTTGTTCATTTTGATATCTCTGCTTCGAAAATAGCAAAAAAGCGATCCCCTCTTTTACAAGAGACCGCTTCTTACTGTGGTTGTTTTGTAACGTAGCAAGCTCAGGACAAGCTGAAAGAAAAACTCACAGCATGCTGCCTTTGTCAGCTTTTTTATCCCATTTCATCTGCCACTGCTGCATTTTGGCCCGCCGCACACGCTCCAGCGTTTTTCGTTTTTCCTCATCCACACCCAGCAAAAAATGCAGGTTCGCTCCGATAACAAGCAGCGCAAAAAGTACCCATACCATCCCAAAGCCGTTAACCCAGTTCAAACCGCCGGCAAGCGAGATGCGTGGTAACGCGACCAAGACCATAGCCAGCGCAATCAGTGTGTACAAACCGTGTTTCCATTTTTTAAAAGAACCCAATCGTATCCCTTCCTCTCCCTGTGACTCTATGTATCTAGTCTATGAGAGGACAGGAAGGAATATGAGACAAACTTACAGAGACGAACCGTACAAATGTTGAAGGCTGTCTGCAATAATTTTGTTAACGTCCTCAATAATCACGCTCAGACGGCGTTCAGCGTCGAACAGGCGACGGATGTTAAGGTTTAAGCTAAGCACCTCGAACAGCTTTTCCATCTTTTCCATCTCTTCCTGTGCTGGCATATCGCCGCTCATCATCCGCTGCTGTACTTCCATTTGGCGTTCACGGAAATCGTCGAGCATTTTCTTGGCTTCCGGATCGGTTTCAATCAGCTTCATCGCTGACGTAATTTCCTCTACCTCTTTGCTTTCCTTCAATGCTTTCGCTAAATCATGGGCTTTGTCATAGATATTCATGATTGTTCATTCCTCCAATACAAGTTTAGTGTCAACATTTCACATTGTCCGTCAATCACCAAGGGATATATGTCCTCATATGATGAATCAGTGCTATTACAGCCCATTCACGTTTCCCGTTACTTTCAAGACATCAAGTTGCTGCCCGGAAGGAGATCCACGATGTCCATCAAAAAAACAACGATTCAAATCATCGGATCGGGCATCTTGCAGGATGACGTACTCATGGTCGGCGAGTCCCTGCTTCGCAAATGGAAAATATCCGCAGGCCACCCCGTTCAGCTCGCCTTCGGTTCGTTCCGCCAAGAGGTGACCGTCATATCGGTACCCCGATACCGCGGCCTACGTGTGGGAAGCGTGCTGGCCCGAAAAATGGGGCTTCATGCCAGTTCTGATCTGCGAGTAACCTACAGCCGAGGCCGCCGGACACTTCGAGTGGGCCCACTTATTAGCGTGCTGGTCAGTCGGGACTATCCCGAACAGCCCGACAAGCCTTTCGGGTCGATCACCCTGTTCTGCCGTGAACTGGTCGGGGAATGCCGCAGACAAGGAGCATATGTGTATTTTTTCACCCCGGACCATATCGGAAGTCAGCCCGGGCGAGTTCAGGGATGGGTGTATGACGGAGGCTGGAAAAAGACGGTCATGCCCGCCGGCGATGTCGTCAATAACCGGCTTACCTCCCGTAAACTCGAGAACAGAACTAGCGTACAGCATTTCATGAAAGAAGTAAAATCTCAGTACGGCACGGCCATTTTTAACGAAAAGTTTCTGGATAAGAATGAAGTGTTTGATGCGCTTAAATCTAATTCTTCCCTGCGCAAGTATTTACCTGAGTCCCACTTGCTGCAAACCTTTGCCGTTTTCAAAAAAATGTGCAACCAGTATCCCTCTGTTTTTCTCAAGCCAGTGCGCGGAAGCCTGGGTAAAGGCATTATGCGCATTAACAAGCAATCCGATGGCACCTTTTCGGTGCTATCCACGACAGCGGGCACGCCTCGAAAGCAAACGTATGCCAACGTCGATAAGCTGTACAAAAGCTTGGCGGGAAAAATGAAAACAACACGCTTTCAGCTGCAACAGGGACTTACCTTGATTGATCACGGTAAGCGTCCGGTCGACTTTCGTGCGCTTGTTCAGAAAAATGCGTCCGGAACCTGGACCGTAACATCCATTGTCGCCCGGATCGCCGGGGGCAGCCACTTTGTGTCCAATCTGGCAAGAGGCGGCACGCTAAGTACAGTCAAGGAAGCACTCGCCAAAACCACGCTGCCCGCAACCGTTAAATCGAATGGCCATACCTCACTCAAAACAGCAGCACTAGATATCGCAAGCGGAGTGGAAAAGGAGATTCCCGCCCATTTCGCGGAATTCGGTATTGATCTGGCGATTGACAACACGGGACGCATCTGGTTGCTGGAGGTCAATTCCAAACCGTCGAAGAATGACAACACGCCGTTAAATGATCAGAAAACCCGCCCGTCTGTAAAAAAAATGATTGAATACTGCTGTTATTCAGCCGGGTTCAAATGAATCCATCTCTTCCAGAGTCCAGCTGCCAAAGGAGCTGTTGTCGGTGTCTCTTGTTGTGCCAGGCACGCTGGGCGTGCTTGTTAGCCGGAATCAGGCCGCCACTCCCCCTATTACCGAAGCCGATTTTTGCCGCAGGCTAAGTCTGTTGGGCAGGCGCTCTGGTCTTAACGTAATGGTGTTTACCGCCGAAGGAGTTTTGCCTGAAGATCATTCCATACGAGGTTATCTTTATCGTGACGGAGTATGGACATCCGGCCGCTTTCCCTTGCCGGATATTGTCTATAACCGCTGTCTCCATGTCCACGAGAACCAGAATGTCAGGCGCACACTGGAAGATATAGCGGAGCAAGAATCGCGCAAGCTCATCTACTGGTCGCGCAACTTGCCTGGCAAATGGCAGGTGTATCGCGCTCTGCATACGGTAGATAAAGTGCGCCCCTTTGTGCCGCCTACGGCGCCTTACCGGGACACGACCCAGCTTGCGGAGTGGCTGCGACGCCATTCGGAGCTCTTTATGAAACCACAGACCGGAACACATGGCAAGGGTACGCTGTATATCCGGCTGGCGGAAGGAGGCCAGGGACTACTCGTACAGGGTAGAGACTCCCGAAACCGCCCGTTCCGGCGCTTGTTTTCCAAATTGGATGCAGGATTGTCATGGATCGACGGGATTGCACACAAACGCGCCTATATCGTGCAGCCTTATTTGAAATTAACAAGCCAAAGCAATCATCCCTTTGATGTTCGCGCACTTATGCAAAAGGACGGCAACGGCTGTTGGCGCCTGACGGGCTTTGCCGTGAGAGAAGGCAGAAAAGGAACTCTGACTTCCAATCTGCACGGTGGGGGCGAAGCCCATCCGGCAGAGCCTTACCTTCGTGAACAATTTGGCGCGGACAGCACGCGTCTCATCATCGGGCAGATGATGGCGCTGTCCTTGACCATTACCGGGGCGCTGGAGGAACGCTATGGCCGCCTTGGCGAGTTGGGAATTGATTATGGTATTGACCGGAGCGGGAACATCTGGCTATTGGAGGTTAATTCCCGGCCTGGTCGGGCCTCCTTTTTTCAGACCCGCCAGCCAGAGTGCGCTTTCCGGTCGGTCAACCGCCCGCTCGAATATGCCCGATATTTAATGACCCATTCCAAAGCGACAGGGCCAAAGGGCGCGGGCGCCTCCCTTGAACATACGGTATAGGAGGATAAACAGATGAGTTTAACGCATTGCAATGTGCATTTCTCACAGCAGCCCGACAAGGTGGCGTATATATCTACTGCCTTGTTGAAAAGCCTTAAATTATCCGGAGCCAAGTCCATTCGTCTGCGGCTCGGTAAGGATCAGATTCCCGCTACAGTAAAACCAATTCAGAAGGCGGGACGACATCTATACTTGACCTCCGGCTTACGTAATGCAATCCGTGTTCCCAAAAGCGGGTCCATCTATTTGCGGAATCTGGACGGAGATGTGCAGCTTGGACCGTTGATTGGAGTACTGTCTGATGGTAATAGCTCCACCACCCGCCCTTTCGGATCACGCACAGGCTTTATTAAGCAGCTGCTGAAGGAAGGCAGCAAAAAATCTTATATTTTTGCCTTCACCCCTCGGGATATTAACTGGCAAAATGATACGATTAATGGATATTTTCTGTCATCCAGCGGGGAGTTTACGCGTAAACTCGTACCTCTGCCGGACGTGATTTATAATCGTTTGCCGAGCCGTCGCTCTGATTTTTCCCCAGCGATCAATCAACTACGCGAACGCTTTGCCCGCAAACGAATTCCCTTTTTTAACTGGAGCTTTTTCAATAAATCCGATATCTATCATCTGCTGGAAAATAATCCAGAGGTTAACCGCTATGTGCCTGAATCATATATGAATCCCAGCTCTGAACGTATCCGAGGTATGCTGGAGCGACATCAATTTGCTTATTACAAACCAAGTGGAGGCAGTCTCGGTAAAGGAATCTATCGTCTGTCCCATGTCCCCAAGCAAGGCTATTATGTGAGGTACCGCAAGAAAAATAGCAATGTATTGCTACGATTCACCTCTTTTAACTCCATGCTCCGGATGCTTCACTCCAATCAGGGGCAGACGCTAAAGGGCTACGTCATTCAGCAGGGTATTCAGCTGATCGAGATTGACAATTGCCCGATAGATTTCCGGTTTCATATGCACAAAAACGGCAATAACCAGTGGGTTGTCGTCGGCATTGGAGCCAAAAAAGCTGGACGTGGCAGTGTCACGACCCATATCAAAAACGGTGGTTCTCTTATGACACCCGAGCAGGCGCTGAACCGGGTATTCGGAGACCGGGCGGGTGAAGTGCTTCAACGTGCCAAGAACGCAGCAGTTACACTCGCAGAAGCCATTGAATACCATCACCAGCATCTGCTGGGCGAAATCGGCTTCGATCTGGGCATTGATCAGGATGAAAAGGTATGGATGTTTGAAGCCAACTCCAAGCCAGGCCGATCCATTTTTCAACATCCATCGTTGCGTGCGGAGGGTAAAGCATCCGTGGAGCATATTTTGGACCACTGTCTTTACCTCAGTAAATTCCGCAGAAAAGAGGAACTATGAATACCCAGGCGGAGCATAAGCCAGTCGTTGCTGTATTGACAGTGCACGACGAAGGACAATTTTTCAAGGGCAATCAGCGCAATTTCAGGGATATTCTTGAAACGGGAACACGGATGGGCTATCAGGTGTACATTGTTACCGTCAGGGACCTGAAGTTGGCAGCCGAAACGGTTAAGGGCTACATCTTCAACAAAAGCTCACAGACGTGGGAGGAACAGAATTTTCCACCTCCACAGGTCATTTATAATCGCATCCCTAACCGCAATTATGAACTTAAAACCTCTGTGCGCACAAAGCTGGATGAAATTTCACATGCCTCAGGCATTGAGCTGTACAATCCGGGCTTTTTTAACAAGTGGGAACTGTTCAAATGGCTCCGTACCTCGGAATCCACTCGTCAGCTCGTTCCGGCAACCAAACGGTTAAGCAACCCGTCTTCCTTAGGAAAAATGCTGTCTACGTATCCATACCTGTATCTCAAGCCGGAAAACGGTAAGGCCGGAAAGGGGATTATGATTCTTAAATTCCGGCCAGAGCATCTATTGGCTTACAGGCTGACCATTCAACATGACAAAAAAAGCGTAACCTACAGATCCGTATCGCTGTCCCGACTGTGGGGACGTATTCGCCGGGAAGCAGGCAACTCGCCTTATATCATTCAACAGGGTATCGATCTGGCAACCTATCAGAAAAAACCCTTCGACCTACGTATCCTGGTACAAAAAAATGTCCGTGGCTCCTGGAGCATTACCGGAGTCGGTGCCAGACTGGCGGGTAAGGGGAGTATTACGACACATGTCCCGCGTGGCGGAAGTGTGGAGGACCCGTTCAAGCTACTGTCCTCACTGTTTGGGCCTGAGGACAGCACGAATCTGCTGAATAAAGTTAAAAGTACGGCCATTCAGATTGCACGTCAAATTGAACGCGCATCCGGTCTTTCTCATGGCGAAATGTCCATGGATTTGGGCGTGGATACGCTCGGAACCCTCTGGTTTTTTGAAGCCAATGCCAAACCGATGAAATTTGACGAGCCGGAAATCCGCCAAAAATCGCTTAGACGCATATTCCAGTACAGCTCCTTTTTGGCCGGACGAATGAAATAATGATCAAGGAAGTGGAATCATGCCGCAAATTAGCGATGTTCAACATTTGCCTGCCCGGAGCTGGCTGCTGAGACGACGACAGTTGCTGTTTCTGGCCCGCAGCTCAGGCGGCATGCGCATTACTCGTAATGCTCTGCGGCAGTTGGCTGTTTTAACGCCAGAGCAACTGAACAACCCTGGCTCCTCCCTTCTGTGCGCATATGTGCGCACGGAGAAGGGGCTGCGGATTGCGGGATTTTCCCTCGCTCTGAATCACGGGAAGGACGCTTGCATCGTGATTGTTCGTCCGCTTTACCGGGGCCGCAGACTGGGCGCTAGACTGCTGTCCGCCCAGCTCAAACAGCTGCGCCGTCTGACGTGCAGCGTAGCCGCCGACAATATGGCCAGTCTCAAAACCTGTTTCCGCGCTGGACTTGTTGCGCATGAAATGACGACTGGACCGACCGGGAAGCCCACGCTGATATTTCGCGGGGAGTTATCCGAAGATGAGCAGACGGCAGAGGAAGGTGGAATGCTGTGCCAAAACCTGTCCTAGGCATCATGACCTTGTATTTGAACAACAATAAGCAATTGGAGGAACGCGCCATATATGAGCGCATGATTGCAGAAGGGAAAAGACTGGGATTGGATATGTATGTATTCACTCCTGCGGATGTCCATAAGGATCGCAGGCTGCTCCTTGCCCAAATCTATGATCCACACAGCGGCAAATGGACCCGAAAATGGCGAGAATTTCCGGATATGATTTTCGACCGTTGCCGGGTTCAGCGCAGTGAGCGGTATCGTCAGTTGAAGCAGTTTCGATTGCAACATACAGACCTTGTATATTTAAACCGACCGCTGAGTAACAAATGGGCCATTCATCAGCAGCTTGCGAAAAGGGCTGCCTTTCGCCCCCATCTGCCTGCAACAGAGCTGTTCAATGGATTTCATAGTGTAAAGCGGATGCTCAAACAGAATTCACTAGTGTACCTCAAGCCGATTAACGGTACGGGAGGACGCGGCATTTTACGCATTGAACCTGTTAACAAGCAAGGGGGCCTGTATCTGATTGAGGGCCGTAATCGCAAACGCCATATTATTCCCCAGCAACGGGTACGTCTGGACCGTCTGGAGCCACGTCTGAGCAGCTGGAACATGGATAACTACATTGTTCAGGAAGGCATTCCTGTGCAGTTGCCGAATGGCAGGGTCCATGATTACCGTATGCTGGTACAGAAAAACAGCCAAGGAGTATGGGAGCTAACCGGATGCGCCGGGCGAATCGGGGCGCATCGGAGTGTCACTTCCAACCTGCATGGCGGAGGCAAGGCGGTACCGATGAACCAATTGCTGACGCAATGGATTCGCGATGAAGGCCATAGAGAGAAAATCATCAAGCAGGGGGAAAAGCTCGGACTGGACATCGCTGCGTATCTGGAGGAAAGCTACGGAACATTGTGTGAGCTTGCGCTCGATTTGGCAATTAATAAGGACGGTCATATATACGTGCTGGAGGTCAACCCGAAGCCAGCCCGCGAGGTATTTTCACGTATTGGTGAAAAAGAAACCTATCGCCGTGCCATCGCCAAGCCCATGGAATACGCCTTGTGGGTCTACCACACACAGATTAATCCAAAGCCGCAGACGGACAAAACAGAAGATAAAACAGAAGATAAAACAGAGAATAAGACAAAGGAAGGCTCCGCGTAAAGTGGCTGCCTTCCTTTGTTTTGTCGTCTGCCCGACACCGCTTGCATGTTTTATCTATATGGTACGTCAAAACTATTTATAACCATTAACCTGTGTTTCACAGTTACTCGGCGTTTTTATAAAGTGTAAGCAGCTGCGTAAAGTCCGTAATAATCGCATCGGACCCCTTCAACTCATCGTTCACACCAAATCCAGCATAAGCGCAGCCGATCACCGTCTGTCCGTTCTTTTTGCCTGCTTCCACATCTGAGGAACGATCTCCTACCATCCATACGTTCGAAATATCGTGCTTGCTCAACAGAATTTCCAGCAAATTCACTTTGGAAAGCGTGCTGTACTCCCCAGCGCTGTACAGCCCTTCAAAAATGGGAACCATTTCATACGCAGCAGCGATCCCCTTTACATAATCCTCCAGCCCGTTACTGGCTACGAACAATCGGACACCTTGCTCATGAAGAGCCTGGAGTGTTTCTTTTACATGTGGATACAAGGCATGACTTCCACTCTTCAACCCCTCCAGCTCCAGCTGAAGCAGCAGCTCGTCTGCTCTTCTGTGGGCCGCTTCGCTGGCTTCCGGCATCACTCTTCTCCAGATTTCATCCAGCAGCATGCCCAAACTATTCAAAATAAGCTCCTCGGGAGGAGTCTCTCCTTCATAAAGCCCTTCGGCGCGCAGCGTATCAAACAGCTTGTGGTACGCAGGAAGCAATAGCGTCTCCGTCTGAAAAAGTGTACCGTCCATATCAAATACCATAGCCTCAGGTTTCTTCAACACAGGTGCATTGTTCATGTAGTTATCAGTCATTCCTTTCCTATGTAGGTTTACAACTCCAACCCCTCTCATGATAAGCAATAAGAGAGGTCCGTGTAAACCTCATTGCGCATACCGTTAACTCTTATATTTTCTTAAAACAGTCCTAAAACAATGTAAGCCGCCCCACATATCCGTGTGTAAAGCACCCAGTGGAAGCTTGAGGTCCACACCATTCCAATACGAAAATCCCGCCTGCTCTATCCATTGTTCCATCGCTGATAGGTCAACTGTAGGGTAATCAAAAGTCAGCAGAAGCATTCCGTCATCCCGTAAAGTCCGGTGAAATTCACGCAAGGCTGCCAAAGATTCATCAGGCGTTAAATGCTCCAGCACCGAAATACATACAATTTTGTCAAAACTGGAATCCTCATAGGGCAGGGCGGTCAAATTGGCATGTGCGGAGTGAAGCCGAACCGGTAAAATCTCCTGAATGCGCTCGGCGGCCTCCTCTCCAATATCCCGCCGCACCTCGGCCAAAATGGCATCCACGGAGACAATACGTATATCCAGATCGCAGGCATAGACCTGAGCGCAACGGCGGGCCAACTCAAATTTGAATGGATGAGGGATTCCACATGCTGCGTCCAGCACTGTATCTTGCCCAGACATAAATTGGAGACACCACTCATACTCATAGGGACGACTCCACCAGCTTTGGGGGAGTCTGTAAATCATGCTGGAGGAGTTGGGATCAGAATATACAAAAAAGCGAGACAGATACGGGTCAGCCAAGTTCATGGATGCTGCCTCCTTTTGGGGATGATTAAATTACTCTTGCGACACAGCACAGTTCATGACCCCGTTTCTCGCCTTGAAGTTTGGCCAACAATCCCATTTGCTCCGTAAAGGCAAGATCATCGTACAAAGGATGGGCTTGCAGCAAGGCATCCAAACCAGAGGGAAGCTGGCGGGTGAACAAAGCCACCGGGCGCAAGCCTGACTTTGCCAGTAAGAGCGTAAGCGTATGCTCAGAATAATGATACAAATGATCTTCCTCCGTAAATAAAGGTGAATAAACGCCATAAGCCTCATTGGTGAACGAATTTTTGTTGGGCACCGTAATATATATCGTCCCGTCAGGTTGAAGCTGTTCGCGTAAATCTGTCAAAAATGCGACCGGGTCCGCAATATGCTCCAGCACATGCCAGCATGCTACGGCCTCGTATTTGTGATCCAGTGATAAGTCAGTATCTTCTTCTGCTTCATTCAATTCCTGTATTTCATGTGCTTCTTCGGTTTGAGTATCTTCTTCGGCTTCATCGCCCCAGTAACCCGGCAATAAATCCACGTCATATTTGTATTTGGCGTAAGCACGCGAGTCTATGGAAGGTTCAATGCCCACTGCATCCCAGCCGGCTTGAAGGGCAGCATGGATAAATTCTCCGGTACCTGATCCAATCTCAAGCAATTTTCCTTTACCGGAACTGAACATATCCAGCAGCATGAGTCCAAAAAGGGCATGATCCCCATAAGTTGACGCTGCTGCACTATCCCGCATAGCAACCCATTTGACATTATAAATTTCTGCAATCATATCCTCGGGCTGTATATGATCCACATCATTACGAAAAACCAATCCACAGGAGCCGCATCCCATCAAGGTAAAGCGTTCATAACTATGAAATACTCCCGTGTCAGATGAGCCACACAGTTTGCATTTCATACCCTGCTCCGCTCCTTTTTCCTTGCCTTTACCATAAAGTACGTCCTTTGTTTCACTTTTTATTTGTAGATCGGAATTATTAATAACTTGGACACTCGCAATCTCGGCAACATCCATGGCGTTCACGTGATGGGTAGCTTCATATTCTGGTGCAGTTTCTTTTTCTGCATTTATGTTGTCCTGATCTACCCAAAGCGTGAGTCGGGGGTTCGGGTCCAAAATAGATTCATATTGCTCTTTCCAGCCATAACGAGCACTTGGATCAAGCAACTGGTATCGCTGAAATTTGGCCATGCGAATAGCAGGTGTATACCATCCCCAATGCTGGATACGGTAGTTGCTGATCTCACTGGGAAGGTCAAGCACATTATCGGGAAATCTCCCACAGTGCAAGGACTGCTCCCTCCATTTATAAGAGAACCCTTCCTTATATCGAATCAAAAAAGGGCGATAATACCGATGAGCTTGCCAATAGTCATCATCGCGGTAATGCGTGGAAGACCACATATCAAACAACCTGAAACAAATCGTATCGGCTTTCGTTCCCGCTAACAAAGAATGCACCCCTTGGGCAAATCGGGATTCGAACATTTCGTCAGCATCCATGTTTAATATCCATTCTGGAGAAGAAGCCAACGTTTCTCTCCACTGCTGCTTTCGCAGCTCCACTTCATTGGTAAAAGAGGCTGTTTCATTGCGGATCAGACGCAATGGGATTCCCTTTAAGATCTCCCGGCACAATTCGGCGCTATCGTCTTGGCTACCATCATCAATAATGACCGCTTCATCAATGTATTCCCGGTGACTTCGGAGCACGTCTGTGAGCTTGCGATCTGCCTCATTGTATACCGTCATGGTCAGTGTCAGTTTAGGCTTGGAAACAGGCGGTGTGTGAAGCTCACTTTGTCGTGGACCGGAGAACGCCTGTGGCACAACAAAAGAATCCGCAGTGTACTTCGCAAAGACAGCAGACTCACGGAGATGTTCGGGTATAACAGGAGATTCGGGGAACTCAGGGGTTCTTGATGATGTAGAACGATTGAAGGACAGAGAATGTGTAGAAGTGTTTGAGTAATCTGTAGGAGTTAAATATTCTGGATGGTCCGTATTAACAGAACTCGGTGTAAAATGCTTCAGGGTGAAAAGTAGCTGCTCTGCCTTGATCCGGTCCGCTTCCCGGTATAGATGCATTGCCGGATAGTGTGTATCCACAAAAAGCGGAAATCCATATGCAGCCGCCCGAATACAAAAATGTCGATCTTCTCCCCAATAGGAGACGTTTTTGATTTTACCAAAGTGAATCCCTGCTTCCAGCGCCCGTCTGCGGATTAAGGTACAAGCGCCCAGACCGCCCACCTCATACAAACCAGGAACATGCAATTGGTGTATAAAATGCAACTCGCGTTGCGCTTGCTCCTCTGCCGACAACACTTCGCCTTCTTCACGATGGAACAAATTATATTCATCACTGACCCACACCTGAGGCAATAGCGCCCCCTCCGGCTGCCAGCGTGTCCAGAAAATCTCAGATACAATATCCTTCTCCGTCTCTACCAGCCTACACAAGGTACGGGAATGGAGAACCAAATCTGAATCGACCAAAAATAGCGCGTCATAATTATGCTGAAGCGCATAATCAATAAAACGATTTTTAAAGCCAGCCACTTTCCAGACTAGGGCAGGCGGCCAATAATGAGTGTGCTCATCACTGCGGTTCCCCACTTGCTGTGAGCCTGTCAACAAGGGCAAAACCCTACCCGGTAGCCGATTGGAAAAGTCAGCAAGCCATTGGCTTGAAGTCGGATTGTCATTATCATCGACAAACAAATAATCTGGCAGCACGTCGGGTGCCTCCAGTCGCTCCAAAGCTTGAAGAAACAAAGACAAAATTTCCGGCTTCTGGTGCACTGGGCTGCCGATTAGTATACGCATACGTCAACGCCTCCATCAGGCGGAAGCCTCATAACCGTTCCCCCTCCATGTCCTAACGCATACCTTAAATGCGACCAAGCGATATGGGAGTGAGCGTGGTATGAATGGACTTACACCTAGAAATATCAAGGAAAACGACATTAATACACTGCTTGCCTGCATCGCGTTTCAAGAACTGTCAGTAAGTCACCTGATGTAGTACAACACATAGTTACTGCCGACCCTATCCCTTTTTTAGCCCTCCCTCCTTGCATCAGCTTTGATTTTCTAATTTATTAGAGCAAGATTGAATTTATGATCATCACACATCCTCCACTCGTCCCATCAGAATTACTACATAATGAGCAAGCTATCCTAATAAAATGGAGATTATACCAAGTTTTTTGGGAGGGACAAAGAGCATGGTAACTGTCAGCTTATGTATGATTGTCAAAAATGAAGAAAAAGCACTTCATACCTGTCTGAAATCAGTCCATGACCTGGTGGATGAAATCATTATCGTTGATACTGGCTCTACTGACAGTACCCAAGAGGTAGCTGCATCGTTCAACGCCCGGATATACGATTTTGAATGGTGTGATGATTTTTCCGCAGCCCGCAACTATGCATTCGATCAGGCAACACAGGAATATCAATTTTGGCTGGATGCCGATGACATACTGGAAGAGAAAGACCGGATATCCTTTCTCAACTGGAAAAAACAAGCCTCCCTCTCCTATGACAGCATTACGATGGATTATGTGCTATCCGTAGATGAACAAGGACAGCCGTTGTATAAGCTCAAAAGAAACCGAATTGTACGGCGCGATCGTAGATTCAGATGGATCGGATTTGTTCACGAATTCCTGAATGTGACAGGCAGCACCTTTCACAGCAATATGGCGGTGACTCATAAAAAGACACGCGCTTACACTGATCGCAATTTGCATATATATCTCAAGCATCGGGAGCAGGGCACCGCATTTTCTGAACGAGATCACTACTACTTCGCCAATGAACTATATGATAACGGACGCACACTAGAAGCCATCCAGCAGTACGAACACTATCTGGGGTTAGATCAAGGATGGATTGAGGATCGGATTGCTGCTTGCTTTAAGCTTGCGGATTGCTACGATCGCCAGGGTCAAAAAGAAGAGCAGCGTATGGCTCTGCTTCGCACACTTAACCTCGATGTACCGCGCGCCCAGTTCTGCTGTGCCTTTGGCAATTTGTTGATTGAAGACGAAAAGTATGCTCAAGCCATTTATTGGTTTCGTCAGGCGACGCTGATTGAGCCACCACAAGATGTGATGGCCTTAACCAATTCGTCATATTACACCTGGCTGCCGCACTTGCAATTATGCCTGTGTTACGACCGGATCGGAGACATTGATAAAGCAAAATTGCATCATCGCATGGCCCAGTTGCACCATCCTACTCATCCGAGCGTGTTATATAACGAGAAGTATTTCGCAAAACTAGAGCAACAGAGATAAGAAAGACGAACACTGACTTTAACGCTTCCGTCATCGCTAATTTACCTTCTCCCGGAACCAGATGTCCTCCAGATTACCATCTACAAAATGTACATGAACAAAATTATTCCCCAGTTTCCTTATTAAGTAATGAACGGTATCCTTTCCTGTGGTTCTATTACATCTGTATCCGCTAAACCTTTTAAATAGGGACTCCCGACTTCTTTTATCATCTTGGAAATGTGCTCAGCTCTATTAAACATCTGTGTGATATAGGAGGTAAATGCCTCCATGGGGAGGTAAATCCCCTCTTTTTCTGCTGTTTTACAGATTTCGCCTAAAGATTCCCTGCACCATTTCCACGCTTCTGTCTCATCAACATCCAAGTATGCGATTCCTGTGGTCACTAACACTTTGTCACATTCCAGAAGAGATGCAGCTTCAATATGCCGGCAAAAAATTTCAACACTTTTCTTTCTATATTCTGGATCGGGATGGCTGATACTTACCGGATAGAAAAATACTCCAAAGAATATCTTTTATAATGATAGTTTGCAGCCACAACTTGTGATATCTGTATCATAATAACTAGATACCTCCTTTTTATACCACGCTCTATATTAAAACGCTTCCAATTAAAGTGGCTAATATTACAGATACAATAATATTAATCATTCCAGGTATCATAAAACTGTGGTTCAATACATATTTACCAATTTTAGTCGTTCCCGCTGTATCAAAAGATATGGCAGCAAGGCACTGAGCCGATACCGGTAAAAAGAAGTTAGCATTTACAGCCATCCACGCTCCAATTATGATGTAGGCAGGCAAATCAAGGGCAATGGCAATAGGTATCATAATTAATGTCGTGGCACCTTGACTCGTAGTTAAAGCAGCAACGATAAACATGATAACGGCAAGCATCCATGGATGACTATTTACAATAGTAGCAACATGATCTTGTATAAAAGCGGTTTGTCCGTTTATAAAGGTACTGCTCATCCAAGCTAACCCAAAGGCGCAAACCATAGCAAGTGCCCCTGCCCTAAATATGGGTCCGTTAAGAATCGTTTCAATCGCCGAACGCCATACGATAATAATCATAGTAGCGCAAACTAACATAATAATTTCAATGGTATGCGGTATTGATAAACTAGTAACCTCGCCATTTAGCACCCAGGATGGACGTAGCTGAGTAAACATGCCCATAATAACAATGGCTAAAACTCCCACCAAAAAGAGAACAACAGATGCCTTCGCTCCTTTTGAAGTTTCTTTTTTTCTCAGCCTTCTTTTCTGATTTTTCAATTAATCCTTCTGCTAATCTATGCAAATATTCCATAAAATCAAGAAATAGGTTTGAGTTGATTGTTTGATGTTAGAGCCTAGTATACCGCTTGCCCTGTCTCTGACAGGTGCTTTTATGTAAATTTAACCCTAAAAAAAGAAAGGCCACCTGCACTTGATGCTTGCAGATGGCCCTCCCTGCTGCTACAAAAACTCCCTCAAAATACCTTCTTCCGGTCTCGTTCCCCCTTCAAAATTTCCACAGACTCGCGGAAGCGGAGCGAATGGATTATTTCACGTTCGCGCAAAAACTTCAGACTATCCTGCAAATCCACATCATCTGTCAAATCAATCAGCCACTGATATGTAGCTCTTGCCTTTTCCTCTGCTGCAATATCCTCATACAGATCCGCGATAGGATCGCCCTTGGCTTGGATATAGGCCGCCGTAAAAGGAACACCGCCGGCGTTTTGATAATATAGCGCATGATCGTGCGCCGCATAATATTCCCCTAAGCCAGCCGCCTTCATTTGCTCCACGCTCGCATCCTTGGTCAGCTTGTATATCATAGTGGCAATCATTTCCAAATGGGCAAATTCCTCTGTGCCTATGTCGTTCAATACACCGATCACCTTATCGGGAATCGTATATCGCTGGTTCAGATAGCGCAATGCCGCTGCCAGCTCGCCATCCGCTCCACCATACTGCTCCATAAGCAGTTTGGCCATATGAGGATCACATTTGCTGACACGTACGGGATATTGCAGTTTTTTCTCATATACCCACATTCATGTTCCTCCTTTATAAAAGGTTGTACCTGCCTATACCTGCCACGGCCAAGGGGCTTCGCTCCACTCCCAAGGGTATTTGGAGTAGGCCCGGCCAAAGTTTTGTAAAGGCCCATATAGAAGCTGGTACTCGTTAGCAATCGCAGTTCTTTCTTGTGTAAGCTTGTTGAACTGTTCAATGGCCTGCAAATCATCCGGGTGCGTATTCAGATACAAATTCAGCTCTACCAACACAAAATCCACTGCTTGAAGCTTCTCCAACAGCGCATAAAACTGTGCATCCCCCGGTTTGGTTTGAGGCGCATAGCCCGGGGCCGGGTTTCTGGCTTGATTGTAGTCCTGAGTTTGGTTTTGGTACTGATTTTGATTTTGGTACTGGTACGAATTTGAATAGGGACTTTGATATTGATTCTGCTGTTGATGCCCACTCTCATGCTGATTTTGCTGTTGGAACTGGTTTGGGGACTGACCCTGATTTGGATTCTCCATTCTACTCGCCTCCCCCCTGGTTTCTCACAGGCTCATAAGGGCTGTAAAGCAAAGGCCATAGCGTTCCCTTCGTCAGCGCCTCATCCGGACTGAATTGCGGCAGACCAGGGGGCTGAAATTGTACAAACAAGTTTGGCGGAAGCACATAAGTCTTGCATAGAACGGGCGGACACGGATCGAACGGGCCGACAAACGGGGCATACTCACCTTGCTGTGGAAATTTCACGGGCCGGGACCTCCTTTGATTGATCCATCTGCTTTACTATTCAACATATGCCGCATCGCCCAAGTCTCGAACAAAAAATCACAGATATAAAAAAAGAACCTTCAAACTTGAACTTACCCCTGTCAAATAGACAGTAAAGAAAATGCCCTTAAATTAAGCAGCTTGAGTCCGGTATTCAATCGGGCTCTTGTTGTTCAAGTTAAGCTGGATGCGTTCCTGGTTGTAGA
>NZ_JCBAIQ010000043.1:0-20787 GCF_059772165.1 Paenibacillus sp. TY11
GCAGCATACGAACACCGTCCGTTCTATACAATAGTTACCTATATTATACAACATTAACGCGGTGTCGTCTTAAACAAAATCAACATAAAAAAGCTGTCGAGACTTTCTCGACAGCCTGAAGCTTTCCAAATGGAAAGCTTCTTTTTATACATAATGAGACAAGTGTTACAGCGAAAAATGGAAATATCATTTATTGTAAGTGTAAGATTGTAAAAAAAGGAGGATTTCCGTGAAAAAAGGATATATCGCCGGGTTAAGTATCATTGTGTTGCTTGTCATTGGTATCGCTATTTCAGCTGTAGTTAAATTTCAAGACCTGGAGCAGGTTGTTCAGCAGAAAGACAAAGAGATCCAAGCGAGCAAAAGCAATTACCCCGAAATATATGATCACTTGAATGCGGTTACAGTTGATGGTTTTAAGAGTTTGATCCAGCAGGATCAAAGTGTATTTGTCTATGTCGGCAGACCCAGTTGTGGCGACTGCAGCCGGTTTGAGCCTAACTTTAACAAGATGATCGAACAGTATAATCTAGGCTCTAAAATTACTTTTTTGAACGTTCACCAAATCCATAAGGACAAGCCCCAATGGAATAAATTCAAAGCGGATTACAACGTAAAATACACCCCCACCATTGCAGAATTTAGACACGGCAAGCTGGTTGATAAAATAGAATGGACGCCTAAAAGAGACCTCAGTACAGATGCCGTAAAAGAGTGGCTGACTTCCAAGAAACTTATTTTATAGCCTCTTTTCTATCCATTTCATCACGAACAAAACAAGCTGTTCATGCAAAAAAAGGTATTCAAGCTCATAACGCATGAATACCTTTTTTTGAGAATGCTCAGATCATCCAAGCTCTAATAAAAAAATAGTTCTTACCACTCTTCCTGCCTTCTCATAAACCTCGTTCATATCTATCAGTCCCTATATGTAGACACTTCATAGGATATGGGCATCAACCGAATCGGGAAATTCATATCGGATAATATCCGTTTCGGATACGATATGTCCGATTTGTGACTCAATGAATTCCAAATCTCCCTCTACAGCCCTTATAAAATGCTTTGTACCAGGTTCTACGACGATGACCTCACCCGGGCTGACTGTCTGTGTCACTCCATTGATACAGACGCTTCCGGTTCCTGAAACTATAGTCCAAACTTCTTTACGGAACTGATGTTCATGATAGCTGATAAATCTCCCGTTCGAAATGACCACGCGTTTGGTGACCGTTTGTAACCCGCTTACCGCTTGTTGATGGGATAATACCGTTTGCTTCCCCCAAAAGCGCTCCTCAAAACGCGGGCCGATTTCAATTTCCGCCACCATATCCTTAATTCCTGTTGACGATTGTCGATCTGTAACCAACACACCATCCGGCCCAGCGACGACAATAATGCCTGGGACATTCCAGATGCTAACCGGAATCTCCAGTTCATTGATGATATGCGAGTCATGTGAAGCTTCTGAAATATACCCGGGGCCGCTCAGCTTTGAACTTACTTCCCGCACCAACGAATCCCACGTCCCCAAATCCCTCCACTCTCCATGATATGGGAGCACTGAGAGCTTATGAGTATGCTCTACTACCGCAATATCGAAGCTAGTTTTAGGCAAGTCCGCATAATTTGTCGAAAGAGAATTGTAGTCGGCTGGTAAACCCATTTGCTCCAGAATATCCAACAAAAAGCCCAGTCTAAAAGCAAACACCCCGCAATTCCATAAGGCCCCTTCACGGATCAATGCTTCTGAACGGATCAGATCCGGCTTTTCTACAAATGAACTAACTCTATAATATGGCTGGTCAAGTGAAGAAGAGGATGAAGGCACAATATATCCGTATTTATCTGAGGGCTCGGTTGGAGCAGCCCCCATTAATGCGATATGGCTTCCTGATTGCTCTAATATTGAAGGAAGCCTGCTCAAATGCTCAAAAAATTCATCCCCCGCATACCCGTCCACAGGCATGACCCCTACGATCTCGTCGCGTGATGCGCCTGCAACGTCATGCAAGTAGGCCGTAGCCAGGGAAATGGCCGGGAAGGTATCCCGCTGAGTTGGCTCCTCAATCACTACAGCATCTCCGCCAATTTGCCCCCGGATCAGCTCGGCCTGAGTTCCACTCGTCGAAAAATAGGCCTCATCTGCCAAATTAGCCTCATCTAATTGCCTCCATATTCGTTGCAGCATGCTTTCGGGCCGTTCGTCGTGACGTAGTATGGAAAGAAACTGCTTGGGACGGTTCACATTAGATAAGGGCCATAGACGTTTACCCGAACCTCCAGATAATAAAATCATTCGCAAAGATGCAACCTTCTTCCTGTAAATTAATATTTTTCTTACATTATAGGACTGTTCAATTTTCGCATTTCTGCCGAATACATAAGTATGTATTATCGTGGCAAATACATGATTATGCACTGCTATTGTATCTTTGTCTGTACAGGAGATGTCAGTCATGCCCATAAAAATACTCGTCATTGAAGATCAAAAAAGTTTGGCAGATATGATTGCTCTTCATCTTCAGGAGGAAGGCTATCATACCGAACTAATCTATGATTGTAAACTTGCAATTCCTACACTTATGCGTTTTAAGCCGGATATTATTGTGACCGCTCTGGTGTTTTCCGGTAGAGTCGAATGTGCGCTGATCAGCCAAATCCGTCAATTTACAACGGTTCCTATGCTGATCATCTCTAATAACACGGTGCTGAATATAAGAATAAAGGCTCTAGATGACGGAGCGGATGACTTTTTATGCAAGCCCTTCAGTCTGAGAGAGTTAAATGCCCGCATTAAGGCCCTGCTGCGCCGCTGCGGCCGCAACATGCCCACTGAATCGCAAACGGTAACCCAAAAGCTTAAAAAGGTAAGAGTTTGGGTGAATGATTACCGTCATAGCCTGTTAGTCGATGACCAAGAAATAGAAGTCACTCAAATCGAATTTTCCATTATAAAAGAGATGTCCTGCAATCCAGGTAAAGTCTTTACCCGCAGCGAGCTGATGGATCGGATCAAAGGCGGAGATGGCGCTTATCTGGATCGTACCATCGACGTACATATTTCCAGCCTTCGCAAAAAAATAGAACGTGACCCTAAAAATCCTCAGCATATCCGTACCGTCTGGGGCAGAGGCTACAAATATGAGATGTAGCCGTATATGGCTACCAGTTCCCCTCCTGAGCAGCTTGCTTCTTATGGAAGATTTCGCTTTTTCCATCGCCTATAAGGAAGAAAACAAGCTGCTCCACCCAATATCCCGATGAAGAACAGTACCCAGCCGAAACGGTAGGCGGAAGCCAGAATAACGACGACTTTCCCGTTTCCGTTACCATTAGTTATGAATCCGGTAGTCACTCCATTGATGGACAGGCGGGCACGCTGGTTTTCGCTACCCAGCCTGAACTCCCACAGTGGATTGGGTGATTCTGTCTCTCGGACTAGCACCTGCTGATGCGTTGGATTATATAGAGTAAAGCTGCGTTCCATGGAATTTTCACGAGCAGCCTGAATGCTTTCCGAAGCATGTGGTGGAGCCATAAAAAAGGTATCCATATCCGTTCCCTCAAACAACGTAAATTGATCCACTGTAATCATCGCTTGATAAGGGATGATGGAATATTGCTTCATTTGAAATAAGCCTGACTGCTTCTTGTGCGCATGCGCCAAAATCTGAAACTGCATCAAGGCGGTTCCTGCTGGAGCCTTCACAATTTGATCATAATGATTCCATTGCTCCTTATCTCTCTCCTCCACCTCATCAATATAGGAGGTTTGGAGAACCTGGGACGCTTTATTCAAAAAAATGACCTTCATGTGCCGACTTCCAATTTGTTCTGACCGTGCATCCAACTGAACGGCATACTCTTGTAGCGGCTCCGCCTTCATTTTCTTGGACGCATAAATATTCCAGTCACAGGAATAGCTAGGTGCGTAACGGATAGACAATCCTTCATCCATGAATGATAGATTCGTCTGGCCAGGTCGAATATCCGCTACACACCCGACATCCGTGCTCAATGATTCCTTCGTGTCCTCCCCAGGCATCACCGTCACTTCCTGCCCAGCCATTCGATGAATATCTCCAAAACGGCTCAATGACGGTACCTGACTGTCCAGCACAAGGGTTAATCGATACTTTCCCTTGGTTAGGAACAGATTTTTAAATTCTACTCGGCCATAATCATTCAGCAGACCGGGAATTTGTATGATTTTCTTGGCAAAACCATCCTGATTAGGCACCGTTTCAATAACCTGCTTTTCGGATAAAGAGGTAACGGGTAACCGCTTATACGACCCACCCGTACGAATCGTTCTTGTCAGCACCTCTCCAGTCTCTTCATTCATCCATTTCATCGTTAATGACCCATGGTACCCGGTAGGTAGATTAGCCAAAATAGCTGTGGAATAGGTTCCCGTTTTGGCGACTTCCACATCCCTGCTTAATGTCCCTTTTTGATAGCTGATTCCCCGCCCCATACTAAGTCTTGGTAAAGCACGTTCCGTCTGCACATTCCCTTGGGCGTTAAAATCGCTCTCTGCCTCCAAGATGAAAAAGAGCTTGCTCCGCTTCAATGCCTGCTCGACCGGAAAAGATAACTGATCCAGCTGATCTGTAGGTACAATCGCAAATTGATTGACCGCATTAAAGCCTTGCAGGTTATTAACCGTGACCGGAGTATCTCCTTTGGGAAAGACATGCTCTCCCAGATCTACCCATTGAAATTGGTTCAATCCATCATCCTGGGTCTTAATATTAACCACTTTGTCCGGCAGTGTGACTTGCAATTTCCCGCCTGCCTTGTTCATAAACACTCTAGCATATACATGCGAGGTTTGAGACTGATCCAGTTTTTTGTGCATCGTAAACGAGTTAGGCTTGCTGTATTGCCCCAAATCACGCAGCTGGATATCATGAATCCACCAGTAATTTTTTTGCTGTGGACGTTGCAGGGTTAACAAATCCATTCGCATCCAATAGCTGCCTGGCGGCGAAACGTATTCCCCGTAAAATTTCACACTGTCAAAATTATATCCCTCTGAAGGCGCCACGACATAGCTAACCCCCAGCTCACGCATTTGTTTATCATAAAACCTCATTTTAACATGCATTTTGTTCGTCCCACGACCGGAAACGGTGATTTGGAATTGATATGGATTATCTTCCTTGGCTTCCAGCAAACCCGATCTGGCGACCTGCCATATATTACTCGGGTCTCCCTTCATAATCTCGCCGTGCAGAGTCGGCACATCATTCAATTCCTCACGGGGATTAGCCTGTACACTGAACAACTGCGGATTATCTGGTTTGAAAAAGGTTTCGGTCCGCAACATGGAGTCAAAGTCCACGACCGTCTTCCCCTCGATGCTGCTCATCTGATACGGGGCCACATCCAGCTTCTTACTGGCAAAGGTGACCGCAATCCCTGCATCCATTTCCATATCGAACGGAAAGTTCCGTATATTTTGAGAGGATAAATACCACAACCAATCGTTGGTCGAGGCAAAGGTTTTGGACCATTTTAAAAAAGCATTACCATCCTCAATAGCATCAAAAGGCCGCAAGTAATCCTCTGCCGGAAGCTGTGACAACAGCAAGTCATTAAAGGAGGCCGCTTCCACATAATCCCCTCTGTTGACCGTCTGAATGGTTTTTAGCTCAGGCTTTAACGCACTGAACAGTACCCCAAAGCGGCTAAAATCAAAACCAGGCAGATGACTGTAACTCTCCAGTCGGCTAAAACCGTAAGGTGTCACAATTTTACTCGCAAGGATGTTCATATAGGGCGGTGCCTGATCGAGATTGAATATGGAAAATAGCCCGTTCTTGTACGTACGTTTCAGCCCGGTTTGACCTTCCAGCTGAGACAGGTGGAAATCCTGCCGCTTCTCCTGTCCCTCATATTCGTCATGGTAGACCAACTGGTTGACCCCAAAAGTAGAGAACAGCCAGCCTAATCGGGAGCTTAATCCGTTGTCCATGACATGCTCCAGAAAATTCATATAGTATGTAATACCGGGATCATTGCCCTCATGATGAAAGATCGTATTTTTGGGAGAAGAGTATACCTGAAAATCTCCGGTTGCCTTCTCGTTTGCGGTCTTCCCTTTATTCCATTTGGGCGTGGCTACTCCGTTATAGCTTTGAATCATATTATCAGCAATCGGAAAATACAATGCCTTGCTATCAAAACGATCCGGATCAGTCAGCTTTTTAGCCATTTGACTATAAGCCTCTGGAACTTGTACCGGCTTGTAGTATCCCTCAATGAACTGGGTACGCAGAGGAGCAAAGTACACTCCCAGGCACAAGACGACGATAACAACCGCCAGCTTTTTATATACACGTTGCAATGGTGATGATTCGAACCATTCCATATATTGAATGACGCCAAAGGTCAGCAACACGCCGAAATTAAGGGCAATCAGTCCAATAAATTTGTTAGGATCACGAAAAACCGAACCAATCACAGGGGTTTTCGTAACCAGAATGACAAACCACTTGGCAATGGACGGAAACGTCGTCCCGGTAGCTGCAACCAGAAACAGCAGCGTAAGTAGGGAAAAGATCAGAATGATCGGATTTTTATGTGAACGTGTCACCATCGCATACCCGATCAATAGCAACAAAAATCCCCCTCCTACATAAAACATGGCAGGCAGTGAGGAAAAGGAAAACATAGGCCACCAATAGCTCAGTAAATAACCCACATTATATAAACTGCTGTTACGGCTGAACAGAGACAACGTATCAACGACGTTGATATTATGCTGAGACGCTTGAGCGTCCATCAACATGCTGCCGACATACAGGGACAACCAATAAAAACTGAGCAGACCGAAAAACACGCCAAAAATGATCCCTTTACGCAAAAAATTGCCGTATAACGGCTGCAAATAGGTGCGACCGGCCTTGCGATGGGTCCAGGTCAGTTTGAGCAATAGCAACAGGGTGAACAAACCCAAATAAATCATGCCAAAGAAGAAATAATGAATGGCAGCGGCACTAACGGTGAATACCGCAGCCAACAGGAACAGATCTATCCAGTTCCGCTGATACAACTTGTGGGGATGATAGTTTTTAATTTGTTGAATTTGAAATTTGGGATCCACCGCGCTGAAAAAGAATCGCAACATTAATGGAAACAAACTATATCCACAGAGCAAATAAATATGCTGGATGCGAAAAATAACCCATGGATTCAGCGCATAAAACAATGAGCCGACCATGATGGCAAAAATACGGGTTTTCGTAAAGCTTGGTGAATAATACACACTGACCAGTCGCTTGGCAAAGGCATACATCGAAAATGCCGAAACAAATAACAAGCCTGTGATAAACGACTTGAGCAAGACCGGGCCGCTTTCGTCAAATAATAGTGAAAGTCCATAGAAGGGCAAGATGTACAGGATACGTGGAGCATTGAACAGGGTAGAAGTAGACCACCGTTCGTTCCATACCCCCGTTATTTCCTCCAGATACCGATGAGAGGTAGCTCCAAAGGCAATGTCACTGAACACGATTTGCCCTGGGCCATAGATGGGTGCAAGATATGCAACAATCGCAACCAGCATCAACCAAATTGCCGCCATATCATAACGGTAGCGAAATATCCATTTTTTCATACTTGTCCCCCTCTCTTGAACTTCTCGGGTATCTGTTGGTTATCTCGGGCCTATCTTCTCAAACGAACGATGGCTTGCAATCCTTGATCGGTATTACGCAACTTTAAGCGACCACCTATCGTCTTCAGGTATGCATCCATATGATACAGGCTGAACGTATACTCCTGCGAGTTTTGGGAATAGTCCGGCTGGAAATAGCTCCAACGCATCTTATCATCAATCCCGCCGCCTGTGTCTTCAATGATAATAATAATTTCTCCTTCTTCCAGCCGCGAACTAACCTTGAGCACTTGAGACTTCCGCTTGGATCGCGAACCTGTTCGGCTTCTCTCCTGATTCTCCGCCAACTCTTCAACTTGATCCATTGCCTGCACTGCATTTTCCAGCAGCCCCTGAATCGTTTTGTACAACATTGGCGCTTGTGCTGCAATCGATGGAACAGGTTCTTGCCGCAAGATCACTTGAATGTTCTTCATATTCAACGAACGGTTCGCCCATTTCAGTGATTCGGACAATACGTCATTCATATCCGTGAAGCTAATTCCGCTATTATCATGCATCTTCACTTCCAGCTCATCACGCAAGCCACGGACTCCCATCAGTAACTCTCCCAGTGAGGATTCCTGTCTGAGACGACCCTGGATGAAATTTTCATTCAACTCGCGGAAATACTCCAGTTCTTCATGGGATGCTCCTTTTCCCTGACTAGAAGCCGCTTCAAAGCGGTTTGCTAGATCATGATAGAATCCTAACAGCTTCAAATCATCACCGCCGGTGAGACGGCTAGTCTGCTCTTGCAGCTCTTGCAGCTGCTGCTCAATCGTCTGCATTAACGGCAAATAATACGTGTCCTGCTGCTGTCGCATATCTTCATCCCGCCGTTGGTCACGAACCTGATTATTCACGATGGCATCCTTTACAATCCGTTTGCGGAACTGTACAAGCATGGCCCACAGAATGAATAATATCAGAGCCATGACCATCCACAACTGTTTGCGAAAGGAGCTGATCCGCTGGGTAGTGTCCTGACTGACATCCTGAACCGATATGTAAAGGGCCTCTTCCCCAATGCGGCTGAATCCTATTCCGTGTTTCTCTCCATCATCTTCAATGACACCCGTATTGCCCTCCAGCAGCCTACGGGTTACGCCCGTAATGTCCGTTCGGTTGATATCCGGAGTGTTTCGGGAAGCTACGACCTTAAATTGATCGTTATAAAATAAAGTCTCATGCTGATTGACCGGTTTACTTTTAATAATCCCGCTGAGCATATCAGCGTCAACCGTGCGCACCATAAAACCGCCCATCTGCGCCCCTTGAATCCTGCATGCTATATACTGGGCAGGCTGATGATCCTCTGTCGCAAAAGAGCTTACCGCACAACCATTTTGCAGCCATTTAATCTGCTGGACTGCACTTTTCATCTCACGATTGTCTAGTCCGACCATCACCTGATACTGCTCATCCAGCACATAAAAGGCCCCGCTTTCACGCTTAAACCCCTCAGGATACTGGCGTGTTCCCTGATTCAGCATATCTCTGCCCAGACTGGACGACAGCTCCTTCAGTTCAGCCTGCCATGCGGCATAACGCTCGGTTATGCTGCTAGAAAGTTCCTGTACCTCATACTGGAGCTGTTCGTTCTGAATCTCCGCCAAGTGAACACTGAATTGTCGCACGACAAACCATTGAAGCACAGCGGCCAAAAACACTATCACACCCAAAACGATCAGGTACAGGATCAGCTTTTGCCAACCTGGTTTCAACAAAGCCCATTGCTTCATGCTTCCCTGTCCCCTCCATTTTGTTCAAGACGGCTCAAAATAGCCTGCATCAGGCATTCCAGCTCGTAGCTGACCAGCGGTAGCCGTGCGCACAGCAACCGGGGAGTGCGGCGCTGGAGTGCGGCAAACCTCGCAGCGGTTTCCGTTGCCCCGTCCGTCAGCAGGATCAACTCGCATGTTTTCGCGATATATAAGCGATCCAGCTCTTCTTCGCTGTATTCACGCAGATCAACAACGTAAATATCATGACGATCGTCCATATGCTGAAGTGCGCTGGAGACAGCCAGGGTTACCCCTGTATGTCGTGCAGCATGATACTGGTGAAGGAGACGCATACCTTTTTCCCAGAGCGCATGTTCAGCCGAATCAAATCGTTCACAAAAAAGACGCAACGCCTGTTCTGTATTGACATCTTTCAAAAATGCCAAAACGCTGATATTATACATGTAGTTTCTCATTCCTTACTTCCTGATTGGAGTTGCACAGTTCTTATGACACCCCAAAACATTCTATTTGTTGACGAGGAGTTGGAATCTTCCGATCCCGACCTGTACACGCTGGATACGCTGACCCTCAGCCATTCCTCCTTACGCCTTATCCGCCTTCAGCGAGATCGCCTGAGTGACGGGTGCCGCCCTTTAACACGGCGGCTACCCCAATCACAGTCAGGCATACATACATCCACAACATCCCCACCGTCAGCAACGGATGGCGGATATAGTTTTTCAAATTTCCCCATGTATACAGCACCGGACGGAAGAAGTACCAACGTTCCAGCGCCTTTCGCAATCCGCCCTCTTCAGATGACATCGTACGATCCATCACCGAAAAGTAGTAGGCTTTTTTACGTAATACATCGTGCAGATACACCTGTTTTTCATCATGATATACACGTGTAAATACCGCCCGGCGAATGACTCCACCAGACTCTATATAACGCAAGGTCGGCTGTATTTCTTCAAAAGCAATCTGCTCCGCATTAAACCCGCCCGTCGATTCATAAGCGCTCATTCGCCAGAAGCGTGCCGCTTCAATGGAGCGTTTTCCCAAGGTCTCACCCGCGTTGTTAATCACATTTCGCTCAAAAACTTTCACTTTGGAAAAAAAATTGTCCGCTTCCGAATACGCCTCCTCTGGAACGACCAAGGCGCCGATATCCTGATGATCGTTAAAAAAGTCGATGCTCTGCTGAATCAGATGTTCGGCTAAAATCATATCGGAATCCAATACAAATATGTATTCAGCACCCAGGCGTTTCGCTTCCTCAACCGCCCTGACCCTAGCGACTCCCCGCTCCCCATGGGGAAGCTCCAATACCGTTACGGGTACTGAACTCCCTGCCGACAGCATACGAATCGTCTCAACGGTCCGGTCATTGGAGCCATCATCAGCAATTACAATATGCAGATCCTTGTAATTTTGCCCCATACAGCTTCGCAAACAAGGCTCTATCGTCCGTTCATTGTTGTACGTGGAGAAGAGAATGACCACTTTGTCCACTCTGTTCCGCCTCCTCTACCCAATTTTCCATCAACTGCTCAAACGCAGCAGCCGTATGATCAAAATGGAATCTTAACGCATACTGATACGCCCGCTCACGGAGGGCCATGTAATCTTCGCCGCCCTTCGCTGCTCTTTCCATTTGTTCAGATAACCCCCGGATGTCGCCGTGAAAGCATAGATACCCGCTTTTTCCAAAATCCGTCGCATCCACCAGACCGGGTGAATTACTGACAATGCTGGGGGTTCCAACAGCCGCAGCTTCCGTAATCGTCAAACCCCAGCCTTCACGCAGGGAAGGAAATACGAGCGCGTGGGCACGACTCATCAGCTCCAGCTTATGCTCTGCTGAAACAAATCCGTAAAAGGTAATATCGGCTTGCGATTGCCCCTGTTTATTTGGTTCTCCGTAAGTCAATCCATACCGTTTCATAATCGGCAATAATTGTTCTTCCACATAGGTTTTATCGGTTTTTCCGGCAATCCATAACATAGCCTGTGGGAACTTTTCCTTGAGCTGCCCAAAGGCTTCAACGACCAGATCAATACCTTTATATTTAACGAAGCGCCCAGCGTACATGAAGGTCGGATTAGACTCCTTCGTTAAAAATTGTTCGCGCGGCCAATGGTCAAACTCAATGCCTTCCGGTAAAAGATGAACACGATCCGGGTGAAAGCCTAGCTTAAGCAGATCATATCGGGTAGACGGGGACACCGTAAGCGTCCGATCCTTACGTGCCAGCTTAAGCATCAAGGACTCCATATGAAATCCAATAAAATTTAACGGAAATCTGGCATTCTCAAACCATATTTCCCTTGTTAGCTGATGTATGAAAAAGATCCGCTTGGATGCCTCTACCCAAAATCGGGTAAAGAATTGATGCGTATTCGCCTGGTTAATCACATAGTCAATCTGCCTTCGATGACGACGGTAATAGCGCATGGCATAATAAATAACACTGTATATGTTCCCTTTTCGAATATACGTAATACCGTCGATGATTTCATGCTCAGGCATCCCCTCAAATTGGGGCGAAAAATGAATGAACTGAAAACGGTCTTGCTGAGAGCGTTTAAGCATTTCATGGGTGAAAATTTCTGCTCCCCCGCTTTTAGGTGAACGAATGTCACGCCAGGAAAGCAATAGAACTACGGTTTTACCGTCCTGTTCATGTATGGTATTCATGGGATGAATCCCCCCTTATCTTTATTTTGAACAAATACACATAGGCATCTACCACAAAGTAGAGAGACATAGCCCCGTAAACAATGAACTCAGATAGCAAAAAATCGGCCGGGTCTGTGTGAGCCATATGAAAGGCTACTAATAAAGCCACGGCTCCGGCCATCAGACTGAACATAAATTTGCGTCTGCCCACCAATACGTGCACATGCACAAAAAACAGCACGATGGAAAATAGCCAGTACACCCATCCTCCCCATGGAATATAGGCCTCGGCCGACTGGTAAGAGGCTCCGAATAATATGGGAATAGATGATGGGAAGACAAAGGTCGTGCCCACATATACACAGATCGCGGCTATAGCCATTAATCCGGCATAGACGGCAATTAACTTGCTCAAAGCTTGGCGGTCATGCCCCTGCGCACCAATCTTTGGAATAAAGGCAGCAATCAGGCTGTACGAAACGTAATAGACCAATTGGCTATACTTCAGCGCAATGGCATAGCCGCTGGCCTGCTCGGGAAAGTAATGCTGCACGTACAACATGTCGATGGAGATACAAAATAAAATGAATAAATTCGTCATAAGGCTATCCGTGAAATCCTGGCCTAGTGATTTCCATAGCCCAGAAGATATATGTTCTCCACTGTAACTGAATAAGGACAAGCCCCGGGCGGAAATGAACCAGCCGTGAAGCAGCGACAGCAACATTCCCCCACAGCTCGCCAACAGTAGGGCTTCCAGCTTTAAACCCAATACAGCCAGGACAAAAAACAGACTCAGCTTCCCTAACACCTCAATGTAATAGTTCACATTGAGCGCCAACATGCGTTCCCTCCCCTGTAAATCTCCGCGGCACGAACTCACAAGAATATGCAGTCCGATCAAGCCATACAGCATGAACAGCGGGCCGGATTCGACGCCTAATAGCGAGCGCAGCAACGGATGAAAGATGAGTAAAATGACCATGGCAAGCACGGTTAGCACCAGAGGAGCTTTTAGTAATAGAGAACCGAGCGGTAAGCTACGTAGCGGAAGCTTTTTATCTCCCTTGGAGACCAGTTTGGCGGTTAATAGCTGGATCGATAAACCCAAAACGGACAAAAGTGCAAAGAGCGCCAACAGCGCATTCGCCTGACCATAAGCTTGTCCGGTAAGATACCAGCTCGCTGCAATGTGGAAGAAAAAATTAAATCCGTTTAGCAGCACATTAAAGAGAGGAAACATCAACGAACGCAATCGGTTGTTCACGTCGTTATCTCACCCGCCGATCCAGTCGCCAAATATCAATGATGGAGCGCAAAAAACGAATGGAATCTTTCCAAACATGGATGTGCGATCCATCCCGGTCAATACATTTGACGGGTAATTGCAGTACACGAAGCTGAAGTCGCTTTGCGATAAACATCATTTCCAGATCCAGCGCCAGTCCGAGCTGTTCCTTCAAATGCGGAAACATCCGCTTCACTGCAACCGAACTCATCACTTTAAGCCCGGTCTGGGAATCCACCACACCTGTTGGTAAAAAGGGCCGGGAAACGACCCGTTTACCAAAGCTAACGACAGATCGCAATAAAGATCGATTCTCGGCGGTCATATCCTTGGTTCCGATCACGACATCATAATAGCCCTGCTGAACAACATTAATCATTCTGGCAATATCCTCAATAAAAAAGGAGTCGTCCGCGTCCACAAATACGTAGTAATCCGCTCCGATGGTCCGCATCCCTTCCAGATACGTCCCTGCCTTACGTGTATTTCGTCCCAATTCCCTTGTTTGAAGCAGCGGACTAAGTTTCTGATTAATCCGGTTCACGGACAAGTCCGTTGCTGCCTCCAGCGCTTTAATCAAGGCATGGGTGCCATCGTGGCTGCCATCATCAATGAGATAAATCGAACCTTCTATAATATGGCTGCGGATAAAGGCTTGCAGTCGTTCAGCAAAGGTTTTGACATGGACAAAACGTTGCTCTTCGTTATATACAGATAAGATGAATGCAATATGTTGGCTTTTGGTCGAATACTCGGGATAGAGCAAGCTTTGTATTTCCGAAAGCATTTCTTCGGTGTTATTGGCTTGCCAAAATAGCAGGCGCAAACGGCCTACTCCGGTGATTTGTACCATATGCTGATCACTGAACGGAAATGTTACATCCGTCACCAGTAACAATGGCATTTGCGGAAATTGGCTACGGATCTGATTGGCTCTCCGTACTGCTTGCCCCGGCTCCCTATAATCAATCAGGCAACAACATGCGCCCTCGTAGACTGAAGCTGCCTCCATGTCCTCGCACTGTATATATTGGTAAAAGTAAATCACATTGGGATAATCAATAGCCCTGTCGTTATCGCTAAAAATGGCTATAGGTCCCTGCACGCAAACCTCTCCTTTTCCTCCGAATAGTTCTATTTTGTTGAAAAGGAATTAAGAATGTTTTCTTAAATGGATTAAATTAATGTCCAAATACTTCATATTTTCTTAACAAAATAGCTGACACCCCATGATATATAAGGATATAAGAGAAGAAAAAATGATCTTCATATTTGATAAAAACAGAGTATTTAGGCTTGATTCATTAGAACTAAAATCATCAGAACCATTTGGCGAATCCATACCATAAACTAGTTCTTTAAGATTAAAAACGAAAATGAATATGGTTATTTTGTCATAGATAAATAGACGAATAAAACAGATTCGCACGTCCATACTATGGACAACATGTCATCTTTCGTCATGAATAATCATCAAAACGAAGAGAAAGAAGGTCTTTCTATGGAAGCTTTTTATGTCAATCGCGATGGGTCATTATCTACTCCCTTACGAGGAAAGGATGTGTTGGCGAACCCCCTTTTGAACAAAGGTGTTGCTTTTACAGAAGAAGAACGTAAAGAACTGGGCTTGGAAGGAATCCTTCCTCCAACCGTCCTTTCATTGGAGAAACAGAGCGTACGGGCGTATCAGCAATTTCTGGCACAACCCACCATGCTGCGTAAAAATGCTTCTCTCAACGACCTTCACAATCGAAACGTCGTACTCTACTACCGGCTGCTAACTGATCATTTGAGTGAAATGCTGCCCGTAGTCTACACGCCGACTGTAGGAACCGCGATTCAAGAATACAGTCACGAGTACAATCGCCCTGGGGGCGTATATTTGTCGATAGATAACCCGAACGGCATTGGACAAGCATTCTATAACTCTGGTTTGAGCGGCGAGGATGTGGACCTGATCGTCGTGACGGATTCCGAAAGTATTTTGGGGATTGGTGACTGGGGTGTCGGGGGGATTAACATTGCTATTGGCAAGCTTGCTGTGTATACGGCTGCAGCAGGCATTCATCCCGGGCGGGTGCTGCCGATTGTACTGGATGTGGGCACGAATAATGAAAAGCTATTGAACGATCCGCTGTACATCGGAAACCGCCATAAACGGGTTCGCGGAGAAGCCTACAATCAGTTTATTGATACTTTTATCAGCAAAACGTTAACGCAATTCCCGAAGGCGCTTTTACATTGGGAAGATGTGGGTAGCGTGAACGCACGCCATATTATAGGAAAATACGGTCAAAGCATTCTCACCTTCAACGATGACATACAAGGTACAGGAGCGGTGACCTTGGCTGCGATTCTTTCGGCGGTAGGTGTCACCAAGACTCCACTGCGTGAACAAAAAATCCTTGTCTTCGGCCCCGGGGCGGCAGGTATCGGTAACGCTGATCAAATTCGGGGTGCTATGATCGAGGACGGCCTTCCCGCGGAAGATTCATTCAAGTTCTTTTGGGCCTTTGATTATCGCGGGCTGTTAACGGAAGATATGGAAGAAATATTAGACTATCAGAAACCGTATGTGCGTAAAAAGGAAGAAGTCAGCTCATGGGCCCGGTCGGATGACGGCAAAATACCGCTGCTGGAGGTCATCCGTCAGGTGAAACCTACGATTTTGATTGGAACTTCCGGTGTAGCAGGTGCCTTTTCTGAGGAGATCATCAAGGAGATGGCGAAGCATGTAGAACGCCCGATCATTATGCCCATGTCCAATCCTACAAATCTTGCAGAAGCGGTACCCGAGGATTTGATCCGGTGGACCGATGGCAAAGCACTGATCGCTACCGGAAGTCCCTTTGAGCCCGTCAACTATAACGGTACGAAATTTGAAATTGGACAGGCGAACAATGCCTTTGTTTTTCCGGGACTTGGTCTGGGTGCGATTGTGGTTCAAGCCAAAAGGTTCACACCTGCGATGTTTACAGCCGCAGCAGATGCCGTTGCCAATGGTGTAGATTCGAATAAGCTTGGCGGTGCGCTTCTCCCTCATATCCGAAAATTACGTGATGTTTCGTACGCTGTTGCGGTTGCGGTTGCGAAAGCCGCGATTCAGGATCAGGTAGCTCAGGCACACATTTCAGATGTGGAACAAGCTATACGAGATGCGATGTGGAAACCGGAATATACGAAGGTCAAAGCAGTGGAAAGTGCAATACATCACCCTCACTAATGCTTCACTGGGAATTGCCTGTTCTGACAGGCAGGATACAGCGTTCCGGCAACGGTTTGACATAACGTATGAACGAATGTACAGTAATACTCAAAAGAATAGGAAGTCCACTAGGGGAGCCACTATGGCTGAGACAAGAACGTATCTTGGACCCTTGGAACCTGATCTAGTTCGTACTAGCGTAGGAAAGTGGAGCCTTCGTATATAAGCTCACATGCTTTTTTTGCGTATTGTGCCTATAATGAAGCCGCTCCAGTTTTTCGGGGCGGCTTTTTAGCGTTGTTCCGGGAATTGTATCTTACGGGACTTCTTGTTCTCCATTTTTGTTGGAGGTGGGGAAAATGAGTTTTACGCAAGAGCTCCGTCGGCAGGCGGATAGCATTTTTCAAGCGATTTTTGAGCATCCCTTTGTAAGAGGTATTGCTGCAGGAAGTTTAGCAAGGGAACAGTTGATTCACTATGTAAAACAGGACTTTGAATATTTGAATGCCTACATGCGGATATATGGAATCGCGATCTCCAAATGCACGAGCCGGGAGGACATGGCTGTATTTAACGAACAGATCTCTTTTATTCTCCACAGCGAGGTTCATCCGCATCAAAATTTCTGTGCTGTCGCAGGTGTGACCTATGAAGAGTTGCAGGGATATCCGCTCGCTCCGTCGGCTCATCATTATATCCGTCACATGCTGACGGTCGCGCATGAGGGCAGTCTGGGCGAGATCATGGCTGTGCTGCTGCCGTGTATGTGGACGTATGTTGAGATTGGCCACAGGCTGCTGGATGAAGTAAGGCCGGATGAGTCCCATCCGTTCTATGAATGGATTTGCTTCTATGGAAACCAGCTTGAAGATACAACAGTCAAGTTCCGAGACCGTGTAGATGCTTGGGCGGAAGGCGCAACGGCTGCTGAGCGGGAACGGATGATTGAGCATTTTATGCTGAGCTGCCAGCTGGAATATAGGTTCTGGGATATGGCTTATAAACAGGAAGAATGGCCAGTCCAGATGCAGGCTGCGGTCTTGGAATAATCAGCCTGGCGATTCGATGCGTAAAGTACGGTTAATGCCCCATTGACCATCGAACTACAGATGCTGACGTAAATTGCGATTTTAATAGATGAGAGAGGATAAACATGATGAGTACATGGGAAAAAGGTTGTTCAAAACTCCTGACAAAGGTACAAAACAACAAGCCACTCGTTCACAATATGACCAACATGGTGGTCACCAACTTTACAGCCAACGGCCTGTATGCGCTGGGCGCTTCGCCAGTGATGGCTTATGCACCTGAGGAAGTTGCAGATATGGCAAAAATAGCGGGCGCCGTCGTGTTAAACATCGGTACACTGAACCGCGAACTGGTAGATGCCATGATCATTGCTGGACAATCGGCGAATGCACATGGCGTTCCGGTCCTGCTAGATCCGGTCGGTGCGGGAGCGACTAGCTTTAGAACCGAGGCAGCACTGCGAATCCTGAGTGAAGTCAAAATCTCATTAGTGCGGGGCAACGCGGCCGAAGTCGCCCATCTTGTCGGAGAAGCCCGTGAGATTAAAGGCGTAGATGTCGGTGACAGTGCGAGCAGCGACAATGTCGATCTGGCAGTTCGGGCTGCGCGGGCGCTCAATACGATGGTTGTCATTACCGGAAAAGAGGACGTTATCACTGATGGGGCCGAAGTGCGCATGATTAGCGGCGGAGACGCACTGCTCACAAAGGTAACCGGAGCAGGCTGCCTGCTGACCTCTGTGTTGGGTGCCTTTGCGGCTGTTGAACCAAACCTGCTGCTCGCAGGTACAGCAGGCTTGGCATTTTACGGTGCAGCAGCTTCCCGAGCCGCTTCACGTACAGCAGAGCTGGGGCCCGGCAGCTTCCAGCTTGCCTTTCTCGACGAGCTCGCCAAGCTGCATACAGGATCGCTGGAGGGGCATGTCTCTGTCCGTGAAGCCGGAACAACTACAGCAGGTGATGCGCGATGATAGACGTTCGTGTACCCAGAGCGCTGACGATTGCCGGTTCGGACAGCGGCGGCGGGGCCGGAATTCAAGCCGATCTGAAAACCTTTCAGGAGCTTGGCGTATACGGCATGTCGGCTATTACGGCCATTACCGTACAAAATACCTTAGGGGTCCATGGAGTATATCCGCTGCCACAGGAAGCAACAGCGGAACAGATCGAAGCTGTAGGATCAGACCTTGGAGTAGACGCCCTGAAGACTGGCATGCTGTTTAATGCGGGGATCATCCGCCTTGTGGCCGAGCAGATCCGAAAGTTCGGCTGGGAGAAGGTTGTCGTCGATCCAGTGATGATTGCCAAGGGGGGTGCAAAACTGCTGCAGTCGGAAGCGGTGCAGGCTTTGAATGATGACCTGCTCCCCCTGGCCTTGGTCGTCACACCGAATATCCCGGAAGCGGAGGCCTTAACAGGAATAAGCATTCGTACTATCGATGATCGCCGCGAGGCTGCGAGACATATTAGCAGTCTGGGCCCGAAATTCGTTGTGATCAAGGGCGGCCACGATGAGGAGAGCGAAAGCAGCGGACAGGTCGTTGACCTGCTCTTTGACGGAACAGCCTTTACAGAGCTGGGCGGCAAGCGGGTGCGAACTGTCCATACACACGGAACAGGGTGTACCTTCTCGGCAGCGATTACCGCTGAATTAGGGAAAGGGATGTCTGCCCCCGAGGCTATCTTGAATGGCAGAGCTTTCATCCAGGCGGCGATTGAGGATACTCTGTATCTTGGACAGGGGCACGGTCCAACCAATCATTGGGCCTATCGCCGTCGTCAGGAGATGCCTCAATGAGCGGCAGAATATTACCAGAGATGATGCGCCAGCATTTACAAATGTATTTGGTTCTTGGAAGCGTGAACTGCCTCGCGGAACCAAGTTGGGTCGTGCAAGAGGCTCTGGCTGGCGGCACAACCATGATCCAGTTCCGAGAAAAGGGCCATGGGGCGTTAAGGGGCGCCCCTATGTTCGAACTTGCACGCCAGCTACAGGACCTGTGCCGCCAAGCTGGTGTTCCCTTCATCGTCAATGATGATGTGGAACTGGCCCTTGAACTCGACGCCGACGGCGTTCACATCGGCCAGGACGATGAATCCGCCGATTCCGTCCGCGAGCGGCTCGGAAATCGAATTCTCGGCGTCTCTGCTCATACCATTGAGGAAGCACGTCAAGCCATCCTACAAGGCGCGGATTATCTTGGCGTCGGGCCAATCTATCCCACCCTCTCGAAGGATGATGCCCATGCCGTGCAGGGAACAGCAATATTGCATGAGATGCGCAAAGCGGGAATTGATGTGCCGATCGTTGGGATCGGGGGCATTACAGTGGATCGTGTTGAGGAAGTGGCACGTGCGGGTGCAGATGGTGTGGCGGTGATTTCAGCCGTGACACAGACAGAGCAGGTTAGAGGTGCGGTCGAGGAATTAAAGAGGAAGATCGTCTTTTTAGATTTTAGGATGGGCTATAGGAATACTTGACTTGAAGCTGACTCCAAGTTATACACCATGTACAGAATCGGACAGACCGAGGATCACAGATGAGTGAGAAGCTATCATATTCCATTAAAGAAACATCGGAGCAAACCGGACTATCGAAAGATACCATTCGCTATTATGAGAAAATCGGTCTGCTTCCGCGTGCGGAGCGTAAAACCAATCGACATCGTCTCTATCGCCCGCAGGATGTGCATACGATGAAGCTGATTACACGGCTGTCATTCAAAAATTAGGTGGTCACATTTCTCAATGAACATTTCTGCATGTTTGATAATGATTCAATAGATCATCCAGCTTTTTAGATTGCTCAATTACTTTGGGATGTGTTAAAAATCCATACTTTTTCTGGACTTGGTACAGTTTCCTCCTAGCTTTCTCGACACGAAGTAAAGTCACACCTTGGTTCATTAGCATGATCCCTCCTATATGTCATATTTTAGAATAAAAGGACGTTTTTTGGATTTTCGAATGATGCGCCTAATAAAAAAAGGATATCGCAAAAATTTGCATAAACAAGGATGCCTCTAAATCCACAGAAAAGAACCTCTGTTTCCACTAATAAAGTGGGATGTTATTATCCCTTTTGAGTAGACAGTTAGGAATAAGCCCCTTACTGTATATACTTAGGAGGGATTTTTTCATGGGGAAGATTAAAAATACGTATAGTCAGGAATTCAAGTTGGAAATT
>NZ_JCBAIQ010000044.1:0-20125 GCF_059772165.1 Paenibacillus sp. TY11
TGCCACGAGGACAGACGGCTTTAGCATTGTCATTATAGCATGCCAGGGCTATTTGATAAACACTCCACCAAATGGAATGACTTCCCTTAAGTCGCGTGCGTCATGGGCCGCTGCTCCAGAGACGGGCAGCGCCGTACCGACGGTGTGTACAGCGGAAGTCGCCGCTGTTGTGCGCCGATTGGGCTTGACGTCAGGCGGCAATACGCCTCGCCTGCCTGGCTGCTGTTGCAAAAGCTTATTTTTCTGTGTCGGAGCAGCTATAGAGCCAGGGCCTTCTTTCTCCGTAAGTGAAGCCCCGCGATGTTCCTTGGCATGCTGAATCGGTATACGAATGCGAACCTGTGAATCTTTCATAGACTGAAACCTCCATCAAAGGGCTAAGTGTGCGGCTGGAAGTAAAGATATACTCCCAGATATTCTCAATCATATGAGGTCGTCCACTTTGATAGAACCGTTTTAAGAGAACTGAAAGAATGAAAAAAGACAGGCTTCAAACACAAAAAAACCAAGCCCTTTCGGACTTGGTTCCTAATTGTTTATGCTGCATGAAGCTACATACGTTAAATCTTAGGCGAGGGAAGGCTGAATATTCTTGAACAGATTTCCCGATGTCTCTTCCGGCATTACGCGCTCTGTACTGGGCGAATGATCCAGTTTGGACTCTTCTACGGTCACTCTGTAAATGTCCGCTCCCAATCCAGTCAGCTTCTCAGCCAAATGAACGTAACCACGATCGATGTGATGTACGCCGGATACCTCCGTTGTACCTTCCGCAATAAGTCCGGTCAGAATTAGCGCAGCACCTGCACGCAAATCTGTCGAGGTTACTTTTGCACCTGTCAACTTAGCATTGCCAGTTACAATGGCGGAACGACCTTCGACCTTAATTTCGGCATTCATGAGATGAAATTCATCCACATGCATGAAACGATTTTCAAACACGGTTTCCGTAATAATGCTCGTTCCTTCAGCGGCAAGTTGAAGTGCCATCATCTGAGACTGCATATCCGTAGGGAAACCAGGATAAGGCAACGTTTTAACATCAACGGCCTTTAATGGCTTATCCGCAATGACACGAATTCCGTTTTCATCTGGTTGAATGGTTACACCCATTTCTTCCATCTTGGAAATAACGGGTCCCAAATGATCGGATATAGCGCCTTCTACATATACGTTCCCGCCTGTGATCGCAGCAGCAACCATATAAGTACCTGCTTCTACCCGGTCGGGAATGACCGTATGTTTTACACCATGCAGCTTCTCGACGCCTTCAATACGAATAACGCCCGTGCCTGCACCGCGTACTTTGGCACCCATACCATTCAGGAAGTTCGCAAGATCAACGATCTCAGGTTCCTTAGCAGCATTCTCGATGGTAGTAACGCCCTCAGCAAGAGTAGCGGCCATCATAATATTCTCGGTTGCTCCTACGCTGGCTACATCCAAATAAACTTTAGCTCCACGTAGACGACCGTTACTTTTAGCTTCAATAAAACCTTGACCTAGGCTAATCTCGGCGCCCAATGCTTCAAAACCCTTCAAATGCTGATCAATTGGTCGTGTTCCAATTGCGCATCCGCCTGGAAGCGAGATTCTTGTACGTCCCAAACGTGTAAGCAACGGCCCCATAACCAAAAATGATGCGCGCATTTTCCTAACCCACTCGTAAGGGGCTTCACAGGAAATTATCTTCCGCGCGTCAACACGAATGACCTCATCTTGGTATGTAACGCCTGCTCCTAAGGACTCCAGCACTTTGTTAATGGTCATCACATCGTCTAGAGGAGGTGCATCAATAATAACACTTTCTCCTTCTTCTCCTAGCAGAGAAGCGGCGATGATCGGCAGAACTGAGTTTTTGGCTCCGCTGACTTTGACACTCCCGGTCAATCTGTTGCCACCGCGGACGATAAATTTGCTCATCTATGGTTCCCTCCGCGCGTCATTTCCTTTTTCCATCCTGGAAAAAAAGAACATATTCCGCTATTTTCATGCCTTGCTTTTTCATTACATAAAAAAACAAGATTTTATTAATACCCTAACTGCCATCATACCACTGATTAAAACAAGTATACAAGCGTTTTTTTGTACTTGACAACCATTGTATTCTAACTGATTCAGCCAGTTATACATGTATGGTTCTTTTGTTTACCATTGTTGACAATATGACACGATGTTATTCGACAATTCCCGCAGAGACACAGTCATAAGGTCATATAACCCGGCTACTTCATGTTAAAACAAATTCTAGAGCATCTGGCTCCAAGAGATGTAGCTCAACAGGAAACCAGAAACCAACTGTCCCAAAATAATAGCAAGAAACAAGTGCAGCAATCTGCCCTGTGGTCCTTTGGGTTGCCGGATTAACAAATCCAGCTTCAAGCTCTGTAAAGCCCACCAAGCTAGCGCTATACAGATGAGCGACACGATCATGGAGATCAGCGCGGTCATACTCGCCGATTGACTTAGCTGTTCAGCCAATTGCTGTTTCCCGTTCATCCATAATTCCTCCCATCTGCGTCACAGACTTCTTTATAATACTCGGCGGACGCCTAATATGCCAGTGCTATTTCTGTTTTCAGGACATTTATTTCGACAGAATGTGAATAATCAATTCTGTTTCATGAATTTAAAAGGTACTAAATACCTAGCTGACAAGCAAGAAATAGAACTGCACTTTTGGTAAAGATAGCTAAAAAAAGGGCCCGATCACAGTGATCGAAGGAAGTAAAGGTGTCCCTCTCCTTCTGCCGGACATTCTGTGGCAGAAGTTATGAAGCGGTCTCCTTGTCATTCCATCCGTATACTATGCCGAACCCTTTTAAAATTCCACTTAAAATCCAATATTAATTCTTATTGGTTCTGATACTTGTAGCATTCAATCGGTTAAGCGCCCGTTGCAGAGCTACTTCCGCCCGATGATGATCTATCTGTTCCTGCTTGCTCTGGAGCCGCAGTTCTGCCCGCTCCCTTGCCGCACGGGCACGCTCCACATCAATTTCTTCGGAACGTTCCGCACTCTCAGCCAAAATGACCACTTTATCCTTGCGGACTTCAATAAAGCCCCCATTGACCGCGATCACCTCGGTTTGACCACCGATTTTAATGCGTATCGGTGCAATCTTCAAGGGAGTGACCAAGGGAAGGTGTCCGGGTAAAATCCCAAGATCGCCTTCCGAGCCGCGAACACTGATGCTGTTTACCTGTTCTGTATAGACCAGGCGCTCCGGCGTCACAATCTCTAGTAAATACGTGCTCACTTGAATCCCTCCTGGAAGCTGTCCGCAGACAGCTCACTTCGTAAGGCTCGGCTATTCTCTGCCTGTTGTTTACAACGTTTTAGCTTTTTCAACTGCTTCTTCGATGGCTCCTACAAAAAGGAAAGCCGCTTCTGGAAGGTGGTCATACTTGCCTTCCAAAATTTCTTTGAAGCTTCGTACAGTTTCTTTAACCGGCACATATTTACCCGGGAAGCCGTTAAATGCTTCGGCAACGTGGAAAGGTTGAGAAAGGAAACGCTGGATTTTACGGGCACGTGCTACCAACATTTTATCTTCTTCACTCAGCTCGTCCATACCCAGGATGGCAATGATATCCTGAAGCTCATTGTAGCGGGCCAAAATTTGTTTTACTCCTTGCGCTACATTGTAATGCTCTTCACCTACAACGTCTGGAGCCAAAATCCGGGAGCTAGATGCGAGTGGATCAACCGCCGGGTAAATACCCATTTCGGAAATTTTACGCTCCAGATTCGTTGTTGCATCCAAATGGGCAAACGTTGTAGCAGGAGCCGGGTCAGTGTAGTCATCCGCAGGCACATAGATCGCCTGAATGGAAGTAACGGAACCTTTTTTAGTAGAAGTAATCCGTTCTTGCAATTGACCCATCTCAGTAGCCAGCGTAGGCTGGTAACCTACTGCGGAAGGCATACGTCCCAGCAGGGCAGAAACCTCAGAACCTGCTTGGGTAAAGCGGAAAATGTTATCAATAAAGAGCAACACGTCACGGCCTTCTTGATCACGGAAATACTCCGCCATCGTCAGACCTGTGAGGGCAACACGCAAACGCGCACCCGGAGGCTCATTCATTTGTCCGAACACCATCGCTGTTTTGTTGATAACGCCGGAATCTCTCATTTCATGGTACAAGTCATTTCCTTCACGTGTGCGTTCACCTACACCCGCAAATACAGAAATACCACCATGCTCCTGAGCGATGTTGTTAATCAATTCTTGAATGGTTACGGTTTTACCTACACCAGCACCACCAAACAATCCGACTTTACCACCTTTGGCATAAGGAGCCAGCAAGTCGATAACTTTAATACCCGTTTCGAGCATCTCTGCTTGAGTTGTCAGTTCATCGAAAGAAGGAGCTTGACGGTGAATCGGATTTCTAGCCGTTTCACTCATATCAGCACCATTATCAATTGGCGTTCCAAGCACGTTAAATACGCGTCCAAGGGTAGCTTCGCCGACAGGTACCGAAATAGGTGCTCCCAGATCTATGGCTTCAGCTCCACGAACCAAACCATCTGTGGAAGACATGGCAATACAACGCACACGGTTGTCACCTAGATGTTTTGAAGCTTCGAGCGTCAGATCAATTTTGACTCCGCTCTCCAGCACAGTCCCAATATGAATGGCATTCAGAATTTCCGGAAGCTGTCCACGTTCGAACTCAACGTCGACAACCGGACCCATGATGCTCACTACGCGTCCTTTGTTCATCTTTTGGTTTCCCTCCTACAAGCTTGCACAGCCGCAAATCCGAACCACTCTGATTTGTTTTGCGCCCGCAATTTATCATAATAGTGTAGACCCTGCTTTAAAACAGTCGCAACAAGCCTGATTAAGACTGAGCGCTTGCCCCTGCAACGATTTCCGTAATTTCCTGGGTAATAGCCGCTTGACGAGCACGGTTATAGGTCAAGGAAAGCTCACCGATTATCTTGGAAGCATTCTTCGTAGCAGATCCCATCGCCGTCATCTTCGCTCCCAGTTCACTAGCTTTACCATCCAGCAAAGCGCCGTAAATGAGCGTTTCCGCGTAACGCGGCAGCAATACTTCCAGCACTCCTTCTGGTGAAGGCTCATACTCATAGTTAATTGAGGATGAAGCTGTAGCCGAATCCGGTGTTGCCATTGGTAACAGACGATCAACTGTTGGAATTTGAGTCAATGCGTTGACAAAGCGGTTATAGCATAGATAAAGCTCATCAAATTCTTTAAGTTCAAAGCCTTGTACAGCCTTGCTTGCAATCGTTTTGATATCTGCAAAAGCAGGTGTATCCGACAGATCTATTACCGATTCAGCGATAGGAAATTCACGACGTCTGAAATAATCCCGTCCTTTTCGCCCAATGATGAAAATCACAAATTCATCCTGTGAACGGTGACGTTCAGCAATCGTCTGCGTAACCTGTCGCAAAATATTGGCGTTATAACCACCAGCCAGACCACGATCAGATGTAATGATGAGATAGGCAGTCTTTTTAACCGGACGCGTTTCCAGCATTGGATGCTTGATGTTATTCGCTCCAGAAGCTATGCTACTCACAACTTCCTTAAGCTTTTCCGAGTAAGGACGAGCCGACTCCGCTTTCTCCTGAGCTTTTCTCAGCTTGGATGCAGCGACCATTTCCATCGCTTTCGTGATCTGCTTCGTACTTTGCACACTTTTAATCTGACGTTTAATCTCGCGCATACCTTTTGCCATGATTTCACCACCTTCAAGCTTTGGCAAAGCCAAAGCTAACTTCGTAAGCAATCCCTTAGCTTGGGCCAGGTCCAAGCACTTCGTAAGATTCAAATCCAGCCGGACATATGTTAAAGGGCCTGTTATTGAGGGTAAAACATGCCAAGGAAGCCAAAACCCGGAGGGCACGCTTCCTTAGGACATCTTTCATCATAAACAGGCAAATTCCAATGTATTAAACCGACGTGGCGAATGATTTTTTAAATTTCTCGATAGCCGCCTTCAAAGCCGCTTCGTTATCAGCCACCAAGTCTTTCGTGTCGCGGATAGATTGAAGCACGTCCTGATGATCGGACTGCATGAAAGACAGGAAGTCTTTCTCAAAACGTTTCACATCCGCTACAGGGATATCATCAAGGAAGCCTTTTACAGCAGTATACAAGCTCACTACTTGTTGCTCTACAGCAAGCGGTTGGTTAACACCCTGTTTCAGAATTTCCATCATACGTGCGCCGCGATCCAGACGGGCTTTTGTGGATTTATCCAAGTCGGACCCGAATTGGGAGAACGCTTGAAGCTCACGATATTGAGCAAGATCCAGACGCAGGGAACCTGCTACCTTTTTCATCGCCTTAATCTGAGCTGAACCACCTACACGAGATACGGAAATACCTACGTTGATCGCCGGACGTTGCCCTGCATAGAACAAGTCAGCTTCCAGGAAGATCTGTCCATCCGTGATGGAAATAACGTTGGTTGGAATATATGCAGAAACGTCGGAAGCCTGTGTCTCGATGAACGGCAATGCGGTAAGTGATCCGCCGCCCAACTCATCATTCAGCTTCGCTGCACGTTCCAGCAAGCGAGAGTGCAGATAGAAAACGTCACCTGGATATGCTTCACGACCCGGTGGACGGCGCAGCAACAGGGACAGTTCCCGGTAAGCTGACGCTTGTTTAGTCAAGTCATCATAAACAACAAGGACATGCTCGCCTTTGTACATGAAATATTCACCCATGGCGCAGCCAGAGTAAGGAGCAATGTACAGCAAAGGTGATGGTTCGGAAGCAGATGCCGTAACGACAATCGTGTATTCCAGCGCACCGTGACGACGCAATGTTTCAACAACTTGAGCTACCGTGGATTGTTTTTGACCAATAGCGACATAAATACATTTCATACCGTTGCCTTTTTGGTTCAAAATTGCATCGATTGCGATAGAAGTTTTCCCTGTTTGACGGTCACCAATGATCAACTCACGTTGACCACGACCAATCGGAACCATCGCATCAATAGCTTTAATCCCCGTCTGCATAGGCTCATGTACCGATTTACGGGCCATAACGCCTGGAGCCTGACTTTCAACCGGGCGGAATTCTGTCGTAGCAATCGGTCCTTTACCGTCTACTGGTTGTCCCAGTGGGTTAACTACACGTCCGATCAATGCTTCCCCTACAGGGACCTGCATGATCTGACCTGTACGTTTTACTTGACCGCCTTCACGAATGTCTGAGAATTGACCCAAAATAACAACACCGACATTACTTTCTTCCACGTTGAGCGCCAAGCCCAATACGCCAGTGTCGAATTCAACCAATTCACCGGCCATAACTTTTTCCAGTCCGTAGACGCGGGCAATACCGTCGCCGACTTCAACAACAGTGCCGACTTCAACGACCTCGATATCATTTTTATATTGTTCAATCTGACTTTTAATCAATGAACTGATTTCCTCAGGTTTGATACTCAAGTGTGTTCACCCCTATCTTCTATACTCGTCTGTTAAAGGATTTCTCGAGACGATCCAGCTTGCCGGCCAGACTGCCGTCGTACAGTGTATCGCCGATAACCACTTTCAATCCGCCCAGCAGACTCGGGTCCACTATATTTTCCACACGGATTGTTTTATGTTCACGGGCTCCGAATTCCTCGGCTACCGCTGTTTTTTCCTGATCACTTAAAGCATAAGTCGAATAAACCTTTGCATGAGCAAGTCCCAGCTTGTATTCCTGAATATCGAGGTATCCGGCAAGGAGAGATTCGAATAAATCTGCTCTACTGCGCTGAATCAACAGCTTGATCGTGTTAATCAACGAGGCAGACAGCTTGCCTTCAAAACTGTTAGCCAGAACCTGAAGCTTGACCGCTTCCGTAATGTTAGGAGAATTAATGAATTTACGGATTTCAGCATCCCCCGATACAGCCTCTACAAAAGCACGTAGCTCCTGCTCGGTTTCCATAATGGTCTGTTCCTGCTCTGCCACTTCATACAAAGCTTTCGCATACCGTTTGGCAACTACCGTATCCCGGCTCATGCTTTGCCTCCTACCTCTTTAAGGTATTGGTCGACAAGCTCTCCCTGGACTTGGTCTTCCTTGATTTCCTTTTGAATCAGTTTGGAAGCAATTTGTACCGAAGCTTTACCCACTTCGCTGCGCAGCTCGGCAACTGCCTTATTACGCTCGCTTGTGATTTCACGAACAGCTTCGTCTTTCAGGCGGACAGCTTCGTCTTTGGCCTGAACAATAATTTGCTCCGCTTGCTTGTTACCTGTTTGTTTTGACTGCTCAATAATGTCGTACGCTTCCTTACGCGCCTGCTGGAGAGCCTGCTTTTGCTCCTCAACATAAGCAACAGCCTGTTCACGCGTCTGTGCCGCCTCATTCATTTGCTGTAATACAAGCTGACGGCGCTTCTCCATAACGGAAAAGAGAGGGCCGAATGCATAACGCGTCAGTAACCAGTACAAGATCAAAAATGCAATGATTGTGAAAACGATACTTGTCCAATTTAAACTCAATTGAAGTCACTCCTTTCCGGTGAACGTCGGTTCTGGATCTTTCATGTTCAAACGAACAAAGAAGGCGCGGATGGCTGTGCCTTCCCCGCCAAACCTTGCTAGGTTTAATTCATTAAGCTTTAGCGTAAAAAATAAACGCCAGAACGACACCGATAATAGGCAGGGCTTCGACCAGACCTACACCGATAAACATTACCGTTTGCAATGAGGACTTCGCCTCCGGCTGACGAGCGATACCTTCAACCGTTTTACTTACAATCAGACCATTACCAATACCTGCGCCGAGCGCACCCAAACCTACTGCGATAGCTGCTGCTATTAATGCCCAAGCTCCCATTTTTAAAATCCTCCTTAGAGATGTGTATTTGTATTGTACATGTATTTGCAGTTAAGAGCGAAGCGCACTCCTGAACTTAACTAAAAACCCGAAACTAAATTTACCTAATGCTCTTCTTCATGCGTGTCAATTGCCTGTGAAATATATACGAACGTCAAAATGGTAAAGACGAACGCCTGGATACTGCCGACAAAAATACTAAAACCTTGCCAGACAACGAGTCCCAATACCGAAGCAATCCAACCTCCAACACCAATCGTCGTCAGTTTCAGCAGAACACTGATCAAAACCTCGCCGGCAAAAATATTACCGAATAGACGCATACCATGTGTCAATAGTTTTGAGAACTGCTCAATCAGGTTAATTGGCAAAAAGAAAGGAAATGGCTGAATGTAATGCTTGAAGTATGCTTTGGTATTACGGAAGATCCCCAGATAATGAACCAAGACAAAGATCATCAATGCCAGTCCAATGGATACCCCTGCATCTGCGGTAGGTGATTTCCACCAGCTGATACCTACATGGGCAGCTTCGCCCGGGTGAGACGCTTGTGCTTGTTCTAAAGCTTCTTTGACTGGAATGATTTCATGTCCAAATACTTGGGCACTTTGCGCATTATCGAATTCGGTCACAATCCCGAACGGTAAGCCCAGCATATTCCCCACGAAGATGAACATGATAAGCGTCATCCCCAAGGAGAGGAATGGCTTCCCTTTTTTCAAATCCATCGTACTGGATATGAGCCCTTGAACGAATTCCACAACCCATTCCATAAAGTTTTGCAGCTTGCTCGGATTGTCCACAGACAAATTGCGTGTCGCAGCAAAAGCCAGTCCAAACACAATCGCGCAGGTCACAACCAGCATAATAATGACGGACAAGTCAATGTTAAACCCGCCCAATTGGATAATCGGTGATTCATGCAACATGTTTTCTCACCCCTTTCTCAGTTGAGCCATCATTTTTCCTGAAGCGCGAATATGATGCCTATAATTAAAAGAAGAAATTGACCAGTCACCAGGCTTGCCATTACAGCGATCTCATGGAAGTAGGCCGGAAATTCTATCGCCAGCACCACCGCCAAAATAGAGGTCGAAATCCGAATTCCAAAGCCGATGCCAACCTTTTTCTTCTTGCCTTCACCGGCAGCTGCACTCGCAACCTGTCGAATTTTGTAGGCCATATACAGCACATTAAGACAGCTTACTCCCGTTCCCAGAATGATTCCGTGAGCAATGTCACGATGTTGGGGCATGAAGGCGGAGACCAGGAAACACAGAGCCATAATACCAAGCGCTACGATCCATAACATTTTTTGCATACGGGTCATCTCATTCATGGTTATCCCTCAGTACCTTTCCGATCACAAGGGCAATACTTAATGCGCCTACAACCAAGCCTGCGAGAACGCTTACGCCAATCCAAATTCCGGAGCCACCAAGTTTGGCATCAATCCATTTTCCGGCATAGAAACCACCCAGTGTGCATATCGCCAAATCAATGCCGATCGCGCTCACCAGTCCTATAGCCTTGAAGGCATTTCCGGTGTTATTTCGGTTGTTGTTTTGCTTGGAAGGTTTGACCACTTTTCCATGTCACCCCTGCAATTCCAGTCCATTTTACTTAAATGTAAGATGCTTTGTCAATTGAGATATTTTAGCGCCCTAAAGTATAAAATCAGTCGACAAAGCATCTTAAAATGCTGTATCCCTTGGTAACCGTACAGTTTAACTGTATGCTTGCCTTGTAAAGAATAATTATATCGGACGAACACCTTTTGTGAACATTGTGTGAAATTCTTTAGGACGTTCAGTTTGAACCCCGTAATGGTGCAAAATCGCATTGACAATTCTCACTGATGCTTGTCCATCTCCGTAAGGATTCGCTGCCTGACTCATAGACTCATACAACGCAGAATCTGTCAAAAGAGCCTTGGTCCGATTGTACACATTCTCTTCACTTGTACCTACCAGTTCCAGGGTACCTGCTTCAATTCCTTCCGGTCTTTCAGTCGTATCACGCAGCACCAGGACAGGTACTCCGAACGAAGGCGCTTCTTCCTGAAGACCACCGGAATCCGTAAGAATCAGATGTGTATGTGGATAAAAATTGTGCAGATCCACGACATCCAGCGGATCAATCAGCTTAATACGCGGATGATTGCCTAAAATCTCAAATGCAGGTTCCTTCACAGCCGGACTCGGATGAACCGGATAAACAATAGCGATATCCTCAAACTCGTCCGCAATTCGCTTAACCGCATTAAAAATCTGACGATGCGGTTCCCCTTGGGATTCCCGGCGATGTGCTGTCATGAGAATCAGGCGTTTGCCCTGAGCCCAGTCCAGTACCGGGTGCTCGTAATCTTGGCGAACCGTATACTGAAATACGTCAGTTACTGTATTGCCTGTTACATATATTCGCGATTCAGGTTTATTTTCCTTCCGCAAATTACCAGCCGATAAAGAAGTAGGCGAGAAATGCAGATCAGACAGTACTCCTGTCAGCTGACGGTTCATTTCTTCAGGATATGGAGAAAGCTTGTTCCACGTCCGCAAGCCCGCTTCTACATGCCCTACTTCAATCTGCTGCATAAAGGCTGCGTAGCTGGCCAGGAAAGTCGTCAGCGTATCGCCGTGAACCAATACGATATCGGGCTTGACCTCACGCAGTACGGGTTCCAGACCTTGAAGTACACGCATGGAAATTTCATTGAGTGTCTGGCGATCCTTCATTACATCCAGATCATAGTCAGGGTGAATATTAAAAACTTCCAGAACCTGATCAAGCATCTGGCGATGTTGAGCTGTGACGCATACCACGGACTCGATATGCTCCGGGTGGCGCTGAAGCTCCAAAATGAGAGGAGCCATCTTAATAGCTTCCGGACGCACTCCAAAAATTGTCATCACTTTGATTTTGGACATTTTCTGTTGAACCCCTTTTCATAAATAAATGCCCGCTTCACAGATCTTCCCTTATTCAGAAAAATGACCTGTCTTAGCGTCCATAGATTTTGCCGAACCGCCAAAGGAAGTCTACTTGGTTCCGTACAAGCGGTCTCCCGCGTCACCAAGACCCGGAATGATGTAGCCATGATCATCCAGACGCTCGTCCAGTGCAGCAACATAAATGTCTACATCAGGATGCGCATCCTGCACAGCTTTCACTCCTTCAGGAGCGGCAATCAGATTCATCATTTTAATTTGAGTGCAACCTCTCTTTTTCAAAACATCAATCGCCGCGATCGCCGAGCCGCCCGTTGCAAGCATCGGATCAATCACGATCAATTCACGCTCAGTTACATCGGTAGGCAGCTTCGTATAGTATTCTACGGGTTGCAATGTCTCAGGATCGCGGAACAGTCCCACATGCCCTACCTTTGCTGCGGGCAGCAGTTTAACGACGCCATCCAGCATACCCAAGCCTGCACGCAAAATCGGAATGAGGCCCAGCATACGACCAGAAATCACTTTACCTTCCGTCTCAGCAACTGGTGTCTGCACCGTAATGCTTTCCAGCGGGATATCCCGTGTAATTTCATAAGCCATCAATGTTGCTACTTCATCCACCAGTTCGCGGAAATCCTTGGTGTTGGTCCGCACATCGCGGATAAATGTAAGTTTGTGTTGGATCAAAGGGTGATCACAAACCACCAGTTTTGCCATGATATATTCCCTCCGGTATTATCGTCACGTTCTTTCGCACCAGCATATCGAACATCCTGAGTCGAAAGGATCTATGTAACCTATTTGTACAAACCAAATAAGCACAGATGCAATGCGTGCCTGTAAATCCTGTTTATTATAACATTCCCTTGATTGATTTAACACCTGCCACCGCAACCTTTTGTCAAGGGAAAGATATGATAAGTAAAATACTTAATGAGACCGCTTTATGGGTGACTTTTGTCACATAAAATCACATCAAAAAGGCCCTGACGGCACTTGACCGTCAAAGCCTACGAGCTTTAAACTTTCTGCCTGAGCTATAGCCTTTGCATCCTCATGCAGCGGTATTCTTTTATCTATACTTCAAATTATCCCACGCTCCCTGAAATTGCTGTAGCATTTCGTCCTTCGTAATAACTCCTGCAATATAGGCTTGCATACTACTGCTTAAATCCTGATTCAGCCCTTTCGGGAAGCGTTGGAAGTTCCAGCTCCATATCTTGCCTTCCCTCACATGCCGAGATATTTCCGCACCTAGATCACCTGTCGTCTCGTCACTGGACGTGATACTTTTGAAGGCGGGAACGAACTTAAACTCCTTGGTAATATAATGCTTGCCTGTTTCCGATGTGACCAGCCAGTTGAGAAAATCCTTTGCCTCCTGCTTCACAGGCGAATTTTTATTGACCACCCAGTTTGAGGCCACTCCCACAGCGAGTCTACCTCCTGTGGAGGGATCATTGTCTATAGGCGTAGGCAGAATACCCAAATTCAAGTTAGGATTAATTCCATCCATTTGCGGCTGAGTCCAGTTGCCCTGGTGCATCATAGCTGCCTTGCCTGTCGAGAACAATGTTACTTGTGTATTGTAATCCGTCGTAAGAGGATTGCGATTTCCATATTTTAAGGTCAGGTCAAGCAACTTCACCCACTGATCGAACACAGGGTTACCGGGGATGCGAGCAGTTCCTTTGTTTAAATCCTCAACATAACTTTCCGGGTTCGGCTGTCTGGCAAAAGGGATATTGATAAAGTGGTTCCCTAGAACCCACCATTCAGCATACCCGTTAGCAAAAGGTATAATCCCTGCCGCTTTCAGTCGCTTGGCTGCTTCCTCCAGTTCATCCATCGTCTGAGGCAGTTTGGTTATGCCCGCTTTTTTGAACAAATCCTTGTTATAGACAAAACCAAAGCCTTCCAGGTTCATAGGCTGTCCGTAAATCTTACCGTTAACCGTCATCGGCTTACGGGCGAAATCGTCCAGATCCTTCACCCATGGCTGATCCGACAAATCCTCCAAGTACTCAAACCACGTATCGCGGTCCTGGTAGCCCTCATTTGTGAAAATGTCGGGCTGATCGCCTGATGCGAATTTAGCTTTTAACGAAGCACCGTAATCCGTACCGCCTCCGACAGATTGGATATCCAGCTTGATGCCAGGGTGCGTTCTTTCATATTCTGCCTTCAGCTTGTTCAACGGTTCCGAAATCTCTACTTTGAATTGATAAATGTGTATCGTTTTCGTCCCACTCTGTTGAGCTTTCGTATTTCCACAACCTGCAAGTGTACATGCGAGCAGCACCATCAGGGAGATGACAAGCAGCGCTGTTTTTTTCATCGGTTATCCCTCCCATCAACCTTTGACCGCGCCGGCTGCAATGCCAGAAACGATGTATTTTTGCATCACCAGAAAAAACACAACAATTGGCGTGATCCCCAATACCAGCGCTGGCAGCGCCAAGTCCCATTGCTTGGTGTACTGGCCAAACAGCATATAGGTTGCAATTGGAATGGTACGGAGCTCAGGATCATTCAATATGAGCGAAGGCAACAGATAGTCATTCCAGATCCATAAGGTGTTCAAAATAAGTACGGTTACGAACATAGGCAACAGCAGTGGACAAACGATGCGAAAGAACACCCCGTACCGGGAGGAACCGTCCACCCTCGCAGCCTGCTCGATCTCGATAGGTACCGTTTTAATAAAGCCATGAAAAAGAAAAACGGATAAAGGCGCTCCAAAACCCAGATAACATAAGATCAGCCCCGGTATACTGTTGTTCAAACTCAATACGTTGGACACTTCCATAAGCGGCAACATAATGGATTGAAAAGGAACTACCATCGCAGCCACAAGCAAACCGAACAGGAACCGGTTAAAAGGAGTGTCATGTCGAACCATCTGGTAAGCAGCCATCGAGCTGATTAGCAGCAAAAGCGCATTGCTGACGATCGTGACGATCAGTGAATTCCCCAGCGCTGTGGGAAAGTTTATTTTATTCCAGGCGTTAGCATAGTTTTCAAAACGGAAGGTTGTCGGCCACGAAGCGGAATGGGCCAAAATGTCGCCAAAAGATTTAACAGAGTTCACGAGCAAAAAATAGAACGGAACCAGAAAGATCAACCCGATCACAATAAGCAATATTTCAGCAACCCATGTGCTAAAACGATAGTTTGACGTTTTTTCCATTACATTTCGACCTCCTTTTTCTTTGTGAGACGCACCTGAATGCTGGTAATGATCGCAACGACCACAAAGAAAATCATAGCTTTGGCAGTCCCTAATCCAAGACGATTATTTGTAAACGCTTCATTATATATATCCAACGCTACGGACTCTGTCGACTTGAATGGTCCACCCTTCGTCAAAGCCAAATTCAACTCAAATACTTTAAAGGACCAGGATATCGCCAGGAACAAGCAGACGGTTACTGCCGGCATAATAAGTGGCACTACGATATGACGCAAAATCTGTCTTCGGCTCGCACCGTCTATTTGCGCCGATTCCGTAAGGACATGAGGGACATTATTTAACGAGGATATGTAAATAACCATGAGATAACCTGCGTATTGCCATACAAACACAATGACAGTTCCCCAAAAAGCAGTTGGCCCATCACCCAGCCATGGCAGTTTGAAAAAGGAAAGCCCTGTCGCCTCCCCCACCGCAGAAAAGCCGCGCACAAATATAAATTGCCAGATGAAGCCGAGCAGCAAGCCGCCGATCATATTAGGCATAAAAAATACAGTTCGCAGCGCATTACGGGTACGCAACGGCTTTGTAAGCGCATAGGCCAGGAAAAAGCCGATCAGGTTCGTCAGAATGACACCACATACGGTAAAACGGACCGTGAACCAGAACGCATTACGGAAATCTGGATCATCTCTAAAAATATGAATGTAATTTCCTAGTCCGAGCCATCGGACATTTTCAGATACTCCATCCCAGTTCGTCATGGAATAATACAGCCCCAGCAGGAACGGAATGACCATAATCAAGACGAAAAACAACGCCATCGGTCCTACAAATACGAGTTGTTGTAATAATTGCGCGGATTTTCTTTGACTCAATGCAATCACTCCTTTGTTGTAGATCATGAAGGAAAGCGCAATAAATCCTTACTGTAATCGCTTATTACCCAAAAATGTCAGTTTCGAGTCGTCCGGAATCAAAAAAGGCTGTTCTCCCTCCAGCTTACGGAAGGAAAACAGCCTTATAACATAAATAATAGAAATGTCGATGAATTAGTATTGAGTTCCTGGATAGATCGGGAACTTGTCTGTCAATTCGCCAACCGCTTGGCTCGCTTTGGACAATACAGTATCATCTTTTGGGTTTTTAAGGGTTTCGGCAATGATTTTACCGATTTTGACCATAGCCTCTTCATCCATACCACGAGATGTCGCAGCAGGTGTACCAATACGGATCCCACTGGTAACGAACGGACTAGTCGGGTCAAAAGGAATTGCGTTTTTATTAACCGTGATGCCCACGGAATCCAATACATGCTCCGCTTCTTTACCTGTGATATTCAAATTGCGCGTATCCAACAGCATCAGGTGGTTATCCGTACCACCGGATACAATGTTAATACCCTCAGCCAGCAGTGTATCAGCCAGCACTTGTGCGTTGCGAACTACGTTTTGCGCATAGGTTTTGAACGATGGCTGGAGCGCTTCACCCAAGGCAACCGCTTTGGATGCGATCACATGCATCAGTGGCCCCCCTTGAGTACCAGGGAAAATAGCTTTATCAATCGCTTGCGCCCATGCTTTGCGAGTCAGAATCAGACCCCCGCGCGGACCACGCAGCGTTTTGTGTGTCGTTGTTGTCACAAATTGGGCATGCGGAACTGGACTTGGGTGAATGCCCGCTGCCACGAGACCTGCGATATGTGCCATATCGACCATGAACAGAGCACCTACATCATTGGCAATGGAAGCAAAAGCTTCAAAATCAATAGTACGCGGATATGCACTCGCGCCAGCTACAATCAGACGAGGACGGTGCTTGAAGGCTGCCTTGCGCACTTCATCGTAGTCGATGCGGAAATTATCTTCGCGTACACCGTAAGCAGCAAAGTTATACAACAAGCCGGAGGCATTAACCGGACTTCCGTGTGTTAAATGACCACCATGCGCCAGATTCATACCCAACACAGTATCTCCAGGTTTGAGAGCTGCCAGATACACCGCCATGTTGGCTTGTGCCCCAGAGTGAGGCTGCACGTTAGCATGCTCGGCGCCGAACAGTTCTTTCGCGCGGTCACGTGCGATGTCTTCGACGATATCTACATGCTCACAACCACCATAGTAGCGTTTGTTCGGATAACCTTCAGCATATTTATTCGTCAGCACGGAGCCCATTGCTTCCATCACTGCTTCACTGACGATATTCTCGGATGCGATCAGCTCGATATTGTGGCGTTGTCGTTTCAGTTCAAGTCCCATTGCTTCCATCACTGCCGGGTCACTTTTACGCAGGTGTTCCATCATGATTGATTACTCCCTCTCCATAGTCAATTGTTGGGTATACAAGCAAACGCCTGCTCCTCTGTTGGGTACCTCATATCAATGCAAAAAAAAGTTTAGTACAAACATGCCGCCATGCCAAATGCTAATCGCAGTTTCCGCCGACTTCTTGTTCCAGACTGTACACCGCCCGTTGTCCGCCAATAAGTGGAGGACGGGTGAACGCCGCTGTCACACGTGCTTCACCAATCCAGCGAAGGCTTGGGCGAAACGGAACGGCAATCGGCCGCAGATGCATGCCAATCAGCGTTTCGCCAATGTCTATCCCGGCATGCGCCTGCACGTTCGCCGCCAAACACGCGTCACTCATAGAACGATAGGCGACGGTGCCCATAGAGCCTCCTGCTGTACGAACAGGAACAGCTGCAACCTCCATCAGTCCCAGTCGCTCCAGCACAGCCCGTTCAACGACCAGCGCTCGGTTCAAATGCTCACAGCATTGAAACGCCACATCAAAGCCATACTCCCTGCGAACGGACTCTACTCCAGACAACAGTTGCTGAGCCACATCGAGCGCTCCCGCCGTACCAATCCGACTTCCAGCCACTTCACTTGTGCTAGCGCCAATAACTAGCAGGCGGCCAGCCTTGAGACTGGCTGCTTCTGCGATTTCCCGCACGACAGAAGTGGTCTGTGCTTCCAGCGAAATCTCATGATCCAATTGTCCCACCATTGGAACCTCCTTTGGTTGAACAGCCTCTCAGAGACTAGGCACGGTCTCATGCCCCAAGTTCAACACACTCTCTCCTGATCACAATCTGACTATATTATAGCCGATGTTTCAGATTTCGAGCAGAAAAAATGGAGAACCTTTAAAGGAATCAACTCTCAGCTAAAAATCTGGCATAACTTGTATATGAAAAAAAGAGCAGTCCACACCTATGTGGAATTGCTCTTTTGCCCAGGCGACCGGCCGTATATCCGATGCTCCATCGTGGTTAATCCCACTTTTGTCGCCAGTTACATCGGATTCTCATTTTTCCACCTTATCTTAACGGATTAACCGCCGAAAATCAACAGATTCCGTACAAAACAGATGAGTAATACCAATTTTATTCGGAAGAAGCCTTTAGCTTGTCCAGCAGCTTATGCAGCGCCGTACGGATTTCCGCAGCTGTGACATCGTAGTCCTCTCGCGAACCGCCAAACGGATCTGAAATATCAAAGCCCGGAATCCGTTGGTGTAATTCAATCATTCGTTCACGCTCCTGTGCCGATAGCTCTTGTCCGAGTGAAGCCATCAACTGCTGTGAAGCATATAAACCATCCAACTCCTGTACATCATTCAACACCGCATCCCGGTTCTCCACATATTCCTTAAGCGTAAATACTTTTCCCGCCGTTTGGGGAAAGCGCTGAATTACGTGCTGTTTATGTCCTTGCGTCAAGGTTAAGATCAGATGCGCCCACCCGGCAAGCCCGTCGCTCAAAGGGGTTGAAGTGATCTGATCGGATATACCGTGATCACGTAGAACCGCCTCTGCATGTCGGGATATCGGCGTGCCTTCCATCGCGGCTACTCCCGCAGAACGCACTTCCAGTTCTAGCCCATGCTCAGCAGCCAACTTACGTAGCATCCCTTCAGCCATTGGACTGCGACAGGTATTCCCTGTGCATACGAATAAGATATTCTTCAACGTTTTCACCCCCCGTATGTTAAAAATATATAAAAACAGAGGATTACTATAATCTTAATTCTTTAGTATAATCCTGCATTTATTTTACACTGTCTACGCTAAAATCAAAACATAAACATAAAGCCGAATGCCAACAAAATGGCACCACCCACTGCTTCCCCATAATCTCCTAGATTACGGCTGACCTTGCGACCCAATAGCAGGCCCAACATCGCCATTGCTCCCCCGCAAAAGCCAAACGCCAGAACGGACAGCACCAGATCACTTTGGAACATACCCAGTGACACTCCTACAGAAAATGAGTCAACGCTCACCCCAAGTGCAAACAGCAAAAGGCCTAAAGGCGAACGATGATCCAATACCTGTACGCCGTCCCCTTTAAAGGAATTATACACCATATGCCCGCCCAAAAGGATGAGTAGACCCCCTGCGAAGTAGGCCGTCACATGACCTAATAAAGAACTCATATAATGGCCTGTGAACATTCCCAGCAATGGCATCAGAATGTGAAAAAAGCCAATAACAGTACTGATGCGCAGCACGTCTCGCAGGCGTATCCCCTTCATGCCGATCCCTACACCCAGCGATAACGCATCCATTCCTAGCGCTACCGCCATGATCAGAATCGTTACAACCTGCCCGGCATGGGCAGAGGCTGCCAGCATACTCCATCCCTCCATTATCCGTCTGTTCTTGTACACGTTATGCGGACAAGGGGCAAATCAGTACAAGCATGCACTAAAAGTACCCAATACCAAGAATAAGGAGAGAGGAGAAATTTAATATAAGAGGCTCCGATTCGACGGAAGCTACAGACGGACGATTCGGTGACCTGCCGCTTTAAGCAGGCGGTTCATGACAGCGTCTCCCAATCCTTTCGGCGGACATGATTCCGCCAAAATGTAGGTGACGCCGTCCTCGTCGCAGCGGCGCAGCACGCCGTACAGGCGCTGCGCTGCCTCATGGAGCGCGTCCAGCTTGCCTAGCGTGTAGACGCGTTCTCCGGCGTAGCCGGCGACATGCTCGTCGAACGCGAGCACTGCCGTGCGCTCCCCGCGCGCGGAAGCCTCCGCCAGCGCAGCGCGAATCCAGCCCGTCACCTCAACGGACGACGGGCCTTCTACCACGCTCAAGCGGCCTCGCGGCGCGTAGTGCGTGTACTTCATACCCG
>NZ_JCBAIQ010000045.1:0-15588 GCF_059772165.1 Paenibacillus sp. TY11
GAGCGGCCTCGCGGCGCGTAGTGCGTGTACTTCATACCCGGCGAACGTGGCGCCGGGCTGTCGGCATCCTCGCCGGGCGTAGCGGCCAACGCCGGGTCCAGCACGACAGCGCGAGCAACCGCAGCGAGCTGCTCGACTGTCACGCCGCCGGGACGCAGGATGGTGACGGTTCCGTCGTCACCCGCCTGCACCACCGTGGACTCCAGCCCCACCCCCGTGGGACCTCCGTCCAAAATGCCGCCGATGCGGCCCTCCAGGTCCTCCTGCACATGCTGTGCTAGGGTCGGACTGGGCCTTCCCGAGCGGTTGGCGCTTGGCGCAGCCAGCGGACAACCCGCTTCCGCGATCAGGCGCAGCGCAATCGGATGATCCGGCATGCGCACACCGACCGTGTCCAGCCCCGCTGTCACACGCGATGACAGTGTCTGCGGCACTACTGGCAATACCAGAGTCAGCGGTCCCGGCCAGAACGTATTCATCAGCGCCCGGGCTGTATCGTTTATTTCCGCTACCATACCGTCTAATTGAGCAGCATCGGAAATATGTACAATGAGCGGGTTATCGGAAGGACGTCCTTTGGCGAAAAATACCGCCTCCACCGCTTTTGTGCTGCGCGCATCGGCCCCCAGACCGTACACAGTTTCCGTAGGAAAGGCTACCGTCTCCCCAGCTTGGAGCAGTACGGCAGCCTCACGAATGCCCTTTTCAGCCGCAATCCGAGCCTGTCCAGCCCAAATTTCGTCAGAAACATCCCCGTCGTCAGTCTTGCTCACAGGAACAACAGAATCAGTTTCCTTCAAATCAGCAGATGGTATAGCAGCTATACTCATGTTCTCTTCAGGAACCAAACATCTTACATCCCACCATTTTGTATGAGAAGGCTTCAACGTCTGCTTTAGCTCGTGAATTCCCTGTCCGTCCAGCTCCTGCCCAGGTTTCTCCTTTTGCACAATATCTCCGCGCAAGTCTTGCATTTGATTCAATTTATCGCTCATATCAGATCATCCCATATCTTATTGTCATACAGGCCAGTTCATTTTACCTGATCCCCATAAACCTACTTTGCAAAATCAGCTCAATTGGCTCTGCCATGTGTATATCTACCGTAAGTCCCATTATAGCATATGGGGAAACTTACACTCGTTGTTCTCTTTTCCATAGCACCGACGTATACCGCCCTTGATAAAGAGCACCAAACTGTAAATCGATTCTCTACAACTCACAATGATTAGGCAAATAAGCCACTCACCCAGCTCCACAGACCCGTAAGTGCATCCCACAGAAAAAAACGTACTTCCGGCTCCTTGCCAGTGGCATTCGTCCGACTGTCTCCGTGATTCGTTTTTGCCGATACGGTCTGTGCTGCTGCTTCCCCACTGCCTGCATCAATAAAGCACAATGGTGGAAACAGCACACACCACCAATTTTGCCCTTTTCCTTGCCCTAGCGTGACCCGTAGTGCTTCATAATTCCCTGCCGGGTAGACAAGACCACCGTACATTTTCGTCGGGAAAGGTACGCTTGCCAGTTCTACCTGATGATCATACGCAATGCCGCGACGAACCAGTTCCGTACCTACCAAACGGTCAATTTCAGGTAAATGAGCGTCAATCAACGCTCTGGCTTGATTTAGGCTTTGCGGGTTTTCCAGTTCACCCACCCACGTATTCATCTGCTGCACAATGGCATCCCGTATTTCACGCTTAACCAACTGATCCTCCGGACGATCCGAATTAGCCAAAATGCGCAATCGGATGGAATCGTGCGGAATCACTTCCAGCCCCGTTGTGTTCACTCCTGACGCTAAAGTTCCTCTTGTTCCAGTGGTCATAGCAGCATCCGTTTTTTGAACCTCCCAAGACATCATTAATATCGAAATACAAAATAGTATCATTGCAGCTTGCTTTATCCAACTTCTCATCTTAGTCCCCCCAAACCCAAACTCTATCATGTCTATCAGTCTGTCCGGTTTGGGAGAGTCTAAACCTATGAATCTTGTAAAAGATTCAGGATCAAGGCTTGATCCTCACCTAGGAATATGAAAAAGCCCAGATTTCACAATCTGGACTCTTTCGTTGCACCATTTCAACTCACACAAATACCAATCCGTATCTAGCCACAATCCACCCTACTAAGCTTTTTTCGCCTTCGTTAAGCTTAGTCTGGAAGGCTGTGGCAGATCATCCTCCAGCTCTTGGCCGTGCACCTTAATACTCATAACCAAGCCAATACTAGCCATGTTAATAAGCAACGAGGTACCACCATAGCTTATGAACGGGAGCGTAATCCCCGTAAGTGGCATAATGCCCAGAAACGCACCAATATTCTCAAAAATCTGATACAGCAACATAGACACAATCCCGACAATAATATACGGTCCGGCGCGATCCCGGCATTCCAGCGAAATCAGGATCATTCGATGAATCAAAATAAAATATAGCAATAGCAGCACTGAAGAGCCTACAAAGCCAAATTCCTCCGCTACGACTACAAAAATAGAATCCGCATACGTATAAGGAACACGCCCGGATTGTACCGAGGTTCCTTGCAAAAAGCCCTTGCCCATCATCCCGCCAGAGGCAATCGCCAGCTTGGCGTTCTTAGTATGATAAGATGCCTTCGCGGTCGCCTCTTCCGGTACCAACCAAGGGTCCAGACGCTCTACCCAGTGACTACGGCCAATCCCCTTCATAAAGGTATCAATCTCATCGTGAAACGAAATATATGCTTTGACCCCGCCGCCAACGGCGACTGCAAATATGGTAAAACCGATCAGTGCATGGGATGCCTTCACATTACCAATCCATAGCATACCGATGACAATGACGATGTATCCGAGCGCATTACCCAAGTCATTTTGCGCCATGACCATAGCAAACGGGACAAAGCTTACCAGAGCGACTGGAAGAACATCCTGAATAAAATAAAGCTTGCTCTTGCGCTTTTTAATCAGCATATACGTCAAAAAAATGATAAGAACTAGCTTGAATACCTCAGCAGGCTGAAGGTTCAAGCCACCAATTTTCAAAAAGCCCTGAGAGTTGTTAACCGTCCCGCCAAAAAATCCGAGACCCAGCAAGAATATTCCGCCTCCATATACGTACAAGGCTTTTTTAATAAATATCCGAAAATCGACCATCGCTAAACCCAAGATCGCCACAAAACCCAATATATAATACCCAATCATCCTCTGGTAATCGTTGCCGTGATCAGGCAGGTTCGTAGGAGCTCTACCTGCGCTGTATACTGTTACGATACTAATCGCCATGAGCAAAATCAGAATAAAGATAATCGGACCGTCAATTTTTTTCAATTTCTGAAGCATGATTTCCCCCTGAGCCGTTTCTCGGTCATACCCCTCTTATTCTAAAGGAAAGACTCGCAAAAAGAAAATGCAGCACTACTCCGAGACACCTAGGACATGTCGCTCGATCCCTGCAAGGTCAGGAACGATTATAATGTTCTTCCAATGACCTGCCTGTTCCAACAGGCCAGCCACGTCTCTGGCCTGTCCCATCCCCAATTCAAACCCGATTAGCCGGGGCGGAGCCTGAAGGAGTCCGAGCTGCTCCAGCATTGCCCGATACGGGCCGAGCCCGTCAGGACCACCATCCAACGCCATCCGCGGCTCATGATCGCGTACCTCTGGCTGTAAGCCAGCGATGTCAGCAGCCGGGATGTACGGCGGGTTGGACACGAGAATGTCCACCGCCGTTCCCGCGAACGGCGCCAGTAGATCGCCCTCGCGGAATTCTACGGCTGCGCCGTTCGCAGCAGCGTTATGGGCCGCCATTTTTAGCGCAGCGGCCGAAATATCCCCTGCCGCCACGCGCCAACGCGGTCGCTCAGCCGCCAACGTCACGGCGATTGCACCGCTGCCTGCGCCGATGTCGAGCGCCTGCGGGGCGCCGCTTGGCCACAGCCGATCGCCGTGCTGGAGTATCGCCTCGACGAGCAGTTCTGTCTCGGGGCGCGGAATCAGCACCGACGGCGAAACCGCGAACGGGCGGCCATAAAATTCCTGCCGTCCGATAATATACTGCGCCGGTTCACCCGCAGCTTTGCGGGCTATGATCCGTTCCCACGCCTCCTTGACGGAGGAAGGGAACGGATCACCCAGAGCGGCGTAAAACGCCGTGCCTTCCAACCCGAGTACATGCTCCAGCAGCAAGCGGGCGTTATGCTGCGGCTCCAGAACGCCACAGCTTCCTAAAAAAGAAGAAGCCTCAACTAAGGCTTCTCTGACACTCATGTTCCGTTCCGGCGACATCCGATACACACAATCGCGTTCGTTTCCCAAAACTTAAACCTCTTGTTCCATCAAATCAGCCTGCTCTGCAATCGTGAGCGCCGATACGATTTCTTCGATCTCCCCGTTCATCACCTGGTCCAACTTATGCATAGTTAGTCCAATACGATGATCCGTTACACGGCTTTGTGGGAAGTTGTAGGTACGTATACGCTCACTGCGGTCTCCGGTACCTACTTTGCTCTTACGCTCGCCTGCATATTTGGCTTCCTCTTCCTGACGCAGCATATCCGAAATACGGGCACGCAAAACTTGCAGCGCCTTCTCCTTGTTGGAGTTCTGGGATTTGCCGTCCTGACAGGTTGCCATAATACCTGTTGGCATATGCGTTACACGCACCGCCGACTTGGTCGTATTAACGGACTGTCCGCCCGCACCGCTGGAACAGAATGTATCCACGCGAATATCTTTGTCGGAAATTTCAATATCCACTTCTTCTGCCTCAGGCATAACGGATACCGTAGATGTCGACGTATGAATACGTCCACCTGATTCTGTCGTCGGAATCCGCTGTACGCGGTGTGCACCACTTTCGAATTTCATTTTGCTGTATGCACCACGACCATTAATCATGAAAATAACCTCTTTAAAGCCCCCGAGGTCATTCATGTTCGCGTCCATCAGCTCTACACGCCAGCCTTGGGTATCGGCATAACGAGTGTACATCCGGTACAGGTCAGCTGCGAATAGTGCCGCTTCGTCACCACCCGCTGCACCACGAATCTCGATAATAACGTTCTTATCATCGTTCGGGTCCTTCGGCAGCAGCAAAATACGGATTTTTTCATCCAACTCCCGCTTGCGAACACTCAGTTCTTCAATCTCCATTTTGACCATTTCACGCATCTCGTCGTCCAGCTTTTCACCCTGCATGGTTTTAGCAGCTTCCAGCTCTTCAACGACATTTTTATATTCGGTATATGCTTCATAAGCAGGCTGTAAATCAGACTGTTCTTTGGAATAATCTCTAAGTTTTTTGCTATCGTTCGCTACATCCGGATCGCAGAGCAGTTCGCTCAGTTTATCGTAGCGGTCCGCCAATGATTGCAATCGGTCCAACAAGCGATTCACCTCTTCAGTTAAATTAATATGAAACCAGCTTCAATTTCACTGGCTACAGCTCTTTATTATACCAACTAATTCATGAATTAGCTACAAGAAATACTGACTAATTTAGGATTTTGCAAAAATCCGCACAACATGCAATACAATAAAAAAGTCGCCGCCCTAATATAGGCAGCGACCACGTAATCTAGCACATTTCAGAACACACATACATTGAGTCATCGTCTTTTATATATCCGAATCGAGTATTGTACTCTGGAAATTATATATTAAACATTAAAACGGAAATGCATAACGTCTCCGTCCTGCACTACATATTCCTTACCTTCCAAACGAAGCTGCCCACGTTCCTTAGCTCCGTTCATCGAACCAGCAGCGACCAAATCGTTGTAGGATACAACCTCGGCACGAATAAATCCGCGTTCAAAATCCGTATGGATTACGCCCGCAGCACCTGGTGCTTTCGTTCCTTTATGAATAGTCCATGCGCGTACTTCCTGTACACCTGCTGTGAAATACGTATACAGTCCCAACAAGCGGTAAGCCGCTTTAATCAGACGGTTCAATCCGGATTCAGCCAATCCCAGCTCCTCAAGGAACATCGCCTTGTCCTCGCCTTCCAGCTCAGCGATTTCAGATTCTACTTTGGCGCTGATCGGTACCACTTCTGCATTTTCCGCTACGGCAAAATCGCGTACCTGTTGCACATATGGATTGCTGTCGGCTTCCGTTACGCCATCTTCGCTGACATTTGCAGCGTACAGTACAGGCTTCATCGTAAGCAAATGAAGATCGCGTACAATCAACCGTTCTTCATCCGTTAATTCTAAGCTACGCGCAGGTTTATCAGCATACAGCGATTCCTTGATCCGCTCAAGCACTTCAACCTCTTGGGTGTACTGCTTGTTGCCACCCTTCATGTTTTTGCGGGAACGTTCAATACGCTTGTCTACGCTTTCGATATCCGCCAGAATCAGTTCCAGATTAATGGTCTGAATGTCGCTGATCGGGTCAATTTTGCCGTCCACATGGGTAATGTTCTCATCTTCAAAGCAACGTACCACATGAACAATCGCATCCACTTCACGAATATGAGCTAGAAACTTGTTACCCAGACCCTCACCCTTACTTGCTCCGCGTACAAGTCCTGCAATATCAACAAATTCAAATGCCGTTGGCACCGTTTTGTTCGGCACAACCAGTTCAGTCAGCTTATCCAGCCGCTCGTCCGGTACTTCAACGACGCCTACATTAGGGTCAATCGTACAAAATGGATAGTTTGCGGATTCCGCACCCGCCTGCGTTATTGCGTTAAAAAGTGTTGATTTGCCCACGTTTGGCAAGCCCACGATCCCCGCTTTTAAAGCCATAATCAGAACAACTCCCGTTTATATAAAATATGCGTTATGCCATCCGTTAGTTTACCAACCCACATTATATATGAGAACCTATACACGCGGCAAGCATACGGTTATGAAATTCAGGATTTTCTACATCCCTATTTAGATTTCTTTCCTCATCTGGATATCCGTAATCCGATAGCCCGACTTGCGATATACATGCAAAGCTCGCTCATTATGCCCAAATACATGCAAACCGATGCGGACAGCCCCCAGTCTGCGAGCTTCTTGTTCCAAAGCCCCCATCGCCAGCGTACCCAGACCCCTTCCCTGATATGAATCGTAGACAAGAATATCCAGTAGAAAAGCTTCTTTACCTTGCGCACCATCCGTAATATTGAACCAGATATAGCCAGCTTCCTCTTGACTCTGCCCGCCAGCATCGGAAAACATCAACATATACAGGTGAGCATCGGGTGTGTCGAGTTTCTGTGGCAGGTATCGAGCAAAGCTTTCTGCTGCGCGTTCATGCGCTTCATCTACCGTCCATGTACCTGCTTGGATTTTCTCATCCGCGTAGTCCGCAAGCGAGCGTTGTTCAAATCGATCGTATTGCTCCGCATTCATCGGAACCAATGTAATAAGTCCGCTCATCCGTTTACCTTCTTTCTTAGTCGAGTCGTATCTTTAAGCCCTTCCATTCCATCTACCCCGATGCCGAACATGACCGTGCGGAGTTCCAGTTCCACCTGCTCCAATCGTGCTTCCAATGCCTCGCTGGAGGCAACCGCCGAGCCGAGCAAGGAACGTCCGAAGCCTGCCATGTCAGCACCCAAAGCAAGCGCCTTCGCTGCATCGACACCATCTCTCAGTCCACCGCTACCGATCAGAGCGCCATTAGGCTGAGCGGCTCTAACTTCCACGATACAGTCAGCGGTCGAATTGCCCCAATCCGCAAACGCCTCCGCCGCGGCACGACGCACAGGATCAGGATTGCGAAATTTCTCCACTTGGCTCCAGCTTGTCCCGCCTGCGCCAGCGACATCAATAAAAGCTGCACCCGCATCATATAGTCTCGAAGCCGTCTCGCCATCTATGCCCCAGCCTACTTCCTTCACTCCTACAGGCACTGAAAGCTGACGACACAACTCCTCAATGCGCTCAAGCAGGCCGCTAAAATCCAAATTCCCTTCGGGTTGGAAAATCTCCTGCAATCCGTTCAAATGCAGCACCAACATATCTGCTTCGGCAATTTCCACCGCACGGCGACACTCGTCCACACCAAATCCGTAGTTCAGCTGCACCGCACCCAGATTGGCAAGGATTGGGATGCTGGGTGCTAGACGGCGAACCGCAAAGGTTGAAGCCAATTCTTCTTTTTCCACCGCAGCCCGTACGGAGCCGACGCCCAACGCCCAGCCGCGTCTCTCCGCTGTCTCTGCTAATCGCTCATTAATCGCTCCTGTCTCGGCGCTGCCGCCTGTCATGGAACTAATGAGCAGCGGTGTCCGTACAGCGCGTCCCAAAAAGGTAGTATCCAGACGCACCTCGTCAAAATGCAACTCCGGCAGAGCGCAGTGCTTAAAGGCATACCGCTCCAGCCCGCTGGTGATGCCTTGTCCGGCCACTTCTTCTTGCAGACAAAGACGGACGTGCTCAATCTTCCGTTCGCCTGTCCGCGCGGCAGGCAACAAAGAGCCGGATCTGTCGGAACCGTCAGGTGATCCCTTTATATTCTCTGTATTACTCATCTATGTTCCACCTCATCCAAAGTCACTCTGTTTATTGTATCAGGTTCGAAAAGCACAAATCACAACTTCCTTCATCCCTTCATAGAATCAGGTACAGATGAAATGCTTTCTTGCTGCTCCTTCGTACGCCCATGTCCAAATTTGAATACGAGAATACCACCGATAATGACCAGTACACCAATCAACTTGTTGAAGGTAAACGGAATTTTTTCTAATCCCAGCCATCCTAATGAATCCCACAACAGAGCGGTACCTAATTGTGCCGTCAATACTATGGAGATCGCATAGGTCGGGCCAAGTCGCTTCATTCCTTGTACCAGACAGAACACAACGCCGACACCAATCATGCCACTAAACCAGTACCACGGCTGCATATGCTGCAAAGTAAATGTATTTTTCCCTTCAAAAATAAGACTTCCGAGCAAGGAAGCCAAGAACCCTGTTCCCAGCACCAATGTTGTCGTGGCCCATGAACCTGTCCGCTCATTCACCTTATTATTGAATATCGTTTGCAGACTGACCAAAGCACCTGCGATAACCGCCAATACAACCCCTAGTAACATATTTTAACTCTCCCTTGATGGTCCGTGTATTCTTCTGCACTTATACAAAATGCTCTTATTACAATGATTCATAAATATTATGACCTGCCAGTTCACTCAAACCTTTTCTGTCTCGAATGACAATGTAGCCTTTTGTCCGTTCAACCAATCCATCTTCAATCATCTTGCGAATGACTCGGTTGAGATGTCTATAGCTGGTTCCGATCAAATTCGCCACATCTACCAGACTGGATGCCCGTAATTCCTCATGAAAAGCCGAATTGGATTCGTCAAAAGAAACAGATAGCAGGTAGCTCGCCAGCCTGACTTCCACCGGATACATGAGATTGAAATTGGAAAAGTCAGAGTCCAGACAAAACTTTCGCGTGACAATATCCAGTAAAAATTGCAGCAAAGGAGCATAGTCTCTACCATATTTGTTCATCCACTGGTGGTGGACACCGATCACATAGATCGGAGACACTGCCTCTACCGTGTTGATAACGTGACTACTACGAATATATTCAACATCTCCTATGACCTCGATCGGTGTTTTGAAGCAGAGGATCAGGGTCTTCCCTTCTGTAGAACTGGTATAAATCTTGACCTTTCCCTGCACCAGAATATACAAATGTTCAATGGAGTCCCCCTGTGAACAGAGCTTTTCCCCTTGCTCCAAACGATGCAGCGACAAATAAGGATGTAGTGGCTCGTAGAGTATGGATTCCAACTGATGCAGTTGCAAAAAATTTTTCAGTTGCTCTTGATCCTGAATTTCTCTCATTCCTAAGCTCACCTTCAATTTCTACGTTCTAAGCTTTCTCTACGAAAAAGTTCTATTTTAGAGCTTCAGAATAATTACACCCGCGATCATCATACCAATACCTATAAATTGTGGCAGCTTCATCTTTTGCTTTACTATGCCGAACCATCCCTTGATATCTACCAGGAAGGTTAAACACAACTGGGCAATCAACAGCGCCGAGATCGTGAACGTAACCCCAATATGTTGAATCGCCGTGACTTCACTAAATATAATAATAGCTGCAAAAGCACCGCCCCAAAGATACATCGGCTTTACCTGTTTCATTTCAGCAACACTGCCATCCCTTGTAAACATCCAGACTAATGCTGCCAAAATAAAGCCTGTTAGCTGAGTAACGGTAGCCGCTTGCCATGTGCCGATATCCTGACTAATCCGTGTATTCGCTACCCCCTGTAGCGTAATACAAGCGCCTCCCAGAAAAGCAAACAAGATTCCTCTCATAAATCGTTATTCTCCCCATGTAAATGACTTTTCTATATATTAAGTATAGGTCAGCCTGCCCATAAAGGACATATGTCCTCAATGAATAGCAAAACATTCTCTATTTCATTCCGTCCAGCATCCGCGTCAATCCTGCACACTTGGTTAATAATTAGACAGTATCTAATCGTAATCTGCATGTTCCGGCAAGATAAAAATGGAATGCAGCATTCAATTGGGGAGTTGACCGTCATATGACCAAACATGATCCGCTGCATTCTGTGCCGGAATATCGAGAAAAATCGAGGCAAAAGGGCCGTGCTCTTAAAATCACCATTCTGGTACTTATCCTCTGGCTGATTGCCGTGATGCTGTATCAGACCCATAAACCATTGCTTCGTTCATCTCTTATGAAAGTCAGGAGTATTCAACTAATGAGATAAACTTCTGGACAGATTTGACCTATCCCACCGGGGATGGAAGCACTGCACAGCATGAAGGACAAATTTTGAATCGTATGCTCGGGATCATTGATGAAGCCGGGCAATTTATCGTCATCGACCTGTTTCTGTTCAACGATTATAAGCATAAAGGCCAGCGCTTCCCCGAAGTCAGCACAGAGATGGCCGATCATCTTATTGCCAAAAAGAAAGCTCATCCTGATATGCCTATCTTTTTCATTACGGATGAAGTCAATACCAACTACAATTCTGCCCCCAATCCTTTGTTGGAGAATATGAAGCGAGCAGGGATTCAGGTCGTGCAGACCGATGTAGACCCGTTGCGGGACTCCACACCCATTTATTCGGCGGTGTGGCGTACCTTTTTCCAGTGGTTCGGGCAGCAGGGCACAGGCTGGATTCCGAACCTGATGGCCAGTGACGGACCTGACGTTACGGCTCGCTCCTATCTTAAGCTGTTAAACGTCAAGGCCAATCACCGAAAATTGGTTACCAACGAACAGACAGCGCTCATTTCTACAGGCAACGTCCACGACGCGAGTGCCTATCATTCCAATGTAGCGCTGGAGGTGAAGGGGCCCATCATCGGGGACATTTTACAAACGGAGCAGGCAGTGTTGGACTTCTCAGGCGGCGGGCAGCTACCTGCCTATACACCACAGGCCGAAGCCCCAGCTCCGTCGGGTAAGAACCGCTACCGGATCAAGTATCTAACCGAAGGCAAAGTGTACACCTCAGTTCTGGATGGCATCGGGTAGACGAAGAAAGGCGACAGCATTCACATGGGCATGTTTTATTTGGCTGACCGCAAAGTATTGAATAGTCTGCTGGATGCCTCTGCGCGTGATGTAAACATCCAATTGCTGCTGGACCCCAATGAAAACGCGTTTGGTCAGGAAAAAATCGGCATCCCTAATCGTCCGGTTGCCCAAGAGTTGTCCGATAAATCGGGCGGGAACATTCAGATTCGCTGGTATCATACCACCCATGAGCAGTTCCATACCAAACTGATTTATATTGCCAAGGCGCAAGGAGAGCATATCATTTGGGGTGGCTCTACAAATCTGACCCCCCGTAATCTGGATGATTTGAATCTGGAGAATGAATTGTGGGTGGCCGCTCCGGCGGACAGCAAGCTGACCCGACAGGTTGCGGCCTATTTTGATAAGCTATGGAATAACCAGGGGGCTGAATACAGTTTGGATCTGGCGGCTTACGAGGATCATTCAACATTTTGGAAAGATATTATATACCGTCTACAGGATATTTTGGGCTTTACTACATTTTAACTACGGGATACTGCTGTGGCGAACTCGTTTATGCTTACAGCAGCGGTGAAAGCAGCCGAGCGAGGGATTCCATCAAACGTTTGAACAGGCGTTTTTTCATGAATTCCTCTCGTACGATCAGACTGGCCGATTGCAAATCCCGTTCGTAGTCTGTCACCATCTGCTGCACACTGTGCGTTTGAATCAGCAGAGCGTTTACTTCAAAATTCAAATGGAAGCTGCGCATATCCATATTGGCTGTCCCAATGGTCGCAACCTCCCCGTCAATGATGAGGAGCTTGGAGTGAAGGAACCCTTTTTCATATTCATATACCTTGACTCCAACCTCCAGCAACGATTGGAAGTACGAGTGGGACGCGAGGAACGGTAGCCATTTATCCGGTTTCGCAGGAAATAGAATACGCACGTCCAACCCGGATAGAGCAGCCATCCGCAAGGCAGTCAGGATATCTTCATCCGGGATAAAATAAGGAGTGGCAATCCAGACAGACTTCCGGGCGGACGTGATCATCGAGAAAAACAGATTTTTGAGCACTCTCCGCTCATTATCCGGGCCGCTGGCAATAATCTGTACGCCTCCGTCCGTAATCGGTTCAATATTGGGAGACAGATATTCCTTATCCAGCACCGATTCGCCCGTCATATGAAGCCAATCCTGTAAAAATATAAGTTGCAACGTTCGCACAGCTTCGCCCTTCACAATCATGTGCGTGTCACGCCAAAAGCCGTAGGCTTTGTTGCGGCTGAGATACTCATCCCCCACATTTAGACCGCCGATTAATCCGATATTACCGTCGATAACTACAATTTTACGGTGATTACGGTAGTTTACCCGGCTGGAGAAGAACAAGATTCGAGCGCCGCCGTATGCAACGACCTCTACTCCTGCATCTCTCATTTCCTTCAAAAATGCCTTCGACAACTGAATACTGCCCACCGCATCGTACATAAACCGAACCTTAACACCCGCTTTGGCCTTTTCGATCAAAATTTTCTGAATGCTGGTGCCGATATCATCCGAACGGAAAATGTAATATTCCATATGGATATGATGCTGTGCCTTGCGCAGTTCTTCCAGCAGAGTGGAGAAGGTTTCATCTCCATTGTTCAGAATTTGAGTTTCTGTCGCAAAATAAATCGGGGAGCGGGCCAGTCTGCGGGCCAAACGCATCAACTGCTGCTGCTCATCTGTAAAGCAGGTCAGATCTCGTTTGACTTGCAAAGCTTCCTTTTCAATACGCTCGTAAGCCTGTTGGTCGCGCAATGCCTTTTTGTCATACTTGCGGCGCTTGAATACATTTTGCCCAAACAAAAAATAAAGAGGAAGTCCAACGACTGGCAGCAACGCCAGCAGCAAAATCCAGGACATTGTGGTGGAAGGATTACGATTCTCCGTAAAAATAATCAGACTGATGGAGATAACTGTCAGGGTTGAAAAAATACTAATGACAGTTCCTTCATTTTTGCCGATGTAATTAAACAAGCCAAAATAATAAATAATAAACACCATAGCCGCGATCAATACGGCCAGTAAGCTTCGCCTCATAACCAACCTCACTTCCAATGGACTGCATTTGACAGGTATTCTTCATTATATTGTACATGAGCCCCTTATTTCTTCCCACTTTTTTATTAAAATGTTGATAAAAAAGAACCCAAAGAAAAAGTTTCATACATAACGAAATATCGTTGGGTTGACACTTACTTTTTTTCATGCAAGAATAAACTAACGAACGTTAGGTAGGTGAAAATAATGGGGATAAAAGAGATTCGAAAGGCCGCTCTTTCCCAATTTGCCACCAATGGGTATGAGGGAGCATCCTTGAGCAGTATTGCCGTTGAGGTCGGGATTCGCAAACCGTCTATATATGCGCATTATCAAGGCAAGGAGGATCTGTTTCTACAGGTGGCGAGGTACGCTTTTCAAGAGCAGAATTTACGTATTTTTGAATACTTTTCGGAACGCAGAGATCAGTCGTTGGAGCATACACTGCATGACTTCCTGTTTTGGATGGGACAGGAATATAAGAACAACAATACAGCCAAGTTTATGCTTCGTTTTTCCTTCTTTCCGCCTGTATCTTTGTATAACGAGGTTCTGGATATTGTTAATCCTTTTCTGGAAAATATGGAGCGAAAATTAACTCGCCACCTCCGGAATACACGGGATCGGGAACCCTTTGGGCATATGGAGCCAGTGGATGTGGCTTTAGCCTTCATAACACTGGTGGACGGAATCATGGTGGAGCTACTGTACAGTGGAAGCATCAACTACCACCGGAGGCTGAACGCTGCTTGGCCTATTTTTTGGCGTGGGATTACGTTAACTTCACCTCCTGAAGCATCAAGCAGTTGAACTTATAAAATCTATTATTAAGGAGAACGTTCATCATGAGTCGCAGTTGGATTTACGTTTTTGTTGGCGGCCTCATTGAGGTCATATGGGTGTCGGGGTTGAAGCATGCGGATTCTGTACTCGCATGGATTGTAACCGTGCTGGCTGTAGTGGCCAGCTTTTATTTGATCATGAAGGCTGCGAACCGTTTGCCTGTGGGCACAGTATATGCTGTATTCACCGGACTGGGGACAGGAGGAACGGTCGTAGGTGAAATGCTGCTATTCGGGGAACCGTTTCAATGGTCTAAAACGCTGTTAATCGCCCTTTTGTTGGCAGGCGTGGTCGGCCTGAAGTTAGTTACCGACCGTGATGCTCAGGAAGGGAGTGGCGCATAATGGCTTGGATTGCATTGGTTATCGCGGGATGCTCGGAAGTGTTTGGAGTCATCGGTATGAAGGGAGTTACGGTGGGCAAAGGATGGAAGTCATTAGTGCTTATGGTCTTATCCTTTGTCCTTAGCTTCTCTCTACTCAGCTATGCCATGAAAAGTTTGCCTATGGGAACTTCCTATGCCGTATGGACAGGTATCGGAACGGTCGGTAGCACGATTACAGGCATGTTCTTGTACGGTGAACAAAAAAGCGTACTGCGTGTTTTATTCATCGCCATGATTCTTGCCGCAGCGTTGGGATTAAAGCTGATATCTTAGCATGAGCGAATGGAATCAAATGTTACAAATTGCTGATCTTAAAGGAGTGATACCTTGTGATTACCACCGTAACGCTTAACGCGGCTGTGGATAAAATCTACACGGTTGCAGGCTTCGGTTTGAATGCCGTCCACCGCATTGAAGGCGGTCTGACGGTGCCGGGTGGTAAGGGCGTGAATGCTGCCCGCGTCATTCGCACGCTAGGCGAGCCTGTACGGGCGACCGGGTTTGCCGCCGGACACACCGGACGGCTGCTCATCGACGGGTTGAGCGCGGAAGGTGTAAGCGCCGATTTCATCGAAACGGCGCACGGGGAAACCCGTCTTGCCATTACCGTGCTCGACCCGTCCGCGCGCACGCAGACCGAGCTGATTGAGAGCGGGCCGACCGTCGGGCCGCTTGAACTAGCCGCGCTGCGGCGCAAAATCACGACCCTTGCCGCAGATTCGGCTTGGGTCGTCCTCTCCGGCAGCCTGCCACCTGGCTGCCCGCCCGATCTGTACGCCGAGCTGTGCACGCTGGCGAAGGCGCGCGGTAC
>NZ_JCBAIQ010000046.1:0-14282 GCF_059772165.1 Paenibacillus sp. TY11
TCCACCTGGATCGCCTGGAGAAACAGGGGTAACACCCCGTTTTTCCCAGATACCAGACCATTATTATGTAAAGAAAAAGAACCCGCGTCTCAAAAAGACGGGGTTTCTCGACAATCTGAAGATGTCTGCATAGAGCAGACATCTGGTTTGTTTTCGATATTAGGCTTGCGGAGATACCAGGATTTTAACCTGATTTTTCTCTTTCAGGAGACCTTCAAAACCTTGCTCAATCACTTCTTCGAGTTTAATACGTTTGGTAACCAGCTTGTCGGCAGGGAAATAACCTTTTTCCATCAGGCTGATAACAGCTGGGAATACATCACGGTAGCCGATAATACCAGTCAGATTGCGTTCCTTCATAACGATATTGTTAGGCTTGATCGGAGCTTCTTTTTCAAAAATGCTGACGATCATGATTTGTCCGCTGATCTTAGTGGATTCGATAGCTTGAGTCAGCACAGGAGGTACTCCAGTGACTTCATAGGCTACATCTACGCCGCCGTTGGTCCGTTTGTGCAGTTCTTCCACCACATCATAAGTTTTAGGATCAATCACGATAGCACCCAGCTCTTCAGCTTTAGCTTTACGCTCCTCGGAAAGCTCTACTGCATAAATCTCAGATGCGCCCGAAGCTTTCAACGCTTCAATAACCAGCAATCCGATAGGACCAGCGCCAAATACTACAGCTTTGTCGCCGACTTTCAGTTGGCTTTGACGAACAGCATACAAAGCAACGGCCGAAGGCTCTACCAATGCGCCTTGCTCGAAAGATACGCTTTCTGGAATTTTGTGAACCATGTGCTCGTCAGCTGCGACATATTCAGAAAATCCACCACCGCCGCCTGCAAGACCGAGGAAGCCCATTTTATCGCAAAGATTATATTTGCCTTGTTTACATGCATCACATTCTCCACATGCAAACACCGGTTCTACAACTACACGGTCGCCAACTTGAATCTTGGTTACACCTTCGCCGATTTCGACAACTTGTCCAGAAAATTCATGTCCCATTACGATCGGCGCTTTTTCGCCAGTCAATGGATGCTGAGCATCTTGGGGAATGAAGATCGGTCCTGCTACATATTCGTGAAGATCACTTCCGCAAATGCCGCACCATTCTACCTTGATTTTTACTTTTCCTGCCAGAGCAGCGGGCTGCTCAATGTTTTCCAAACGTAAGTCTTTTACTCCATGCCATCTCAATGCTTGCATGTTTGTCATCTCCTTGAAGAATATATGATCATTGCCTCTATAAAAAGTGAATGAATTAGGAAACGTTTCCGAAAGATAATATGTCACAAATTTTACACATTGTCAAACCAATTTCATACAATAAGCACTTGATTTTTTTGTGAATATAATCACTTGTGACTGCAGTGCTATATTTGGCTCGTTACTTTATACAAAGAGATTTTGCGAATTTTTCAGGTGAAGCAGAGACAAGAAGAAAACGAGTTCAATTTTTAGACACTCATTCTGTGGTATAATATTAATATTGAGACTTTATTGTGGAAAGTCAGAAAACGATTCCGTTCTTGAAAGGATTTTGGGCGTGACAGATCAAAAAAAAGTAACTATAGAGGATGTAGCCAAGCGGGCGGGGGTCGGTATTGCGACTGTCTCCAGAGCTATTAATGATAGTGAGGGCATCAGCCCGAGAACGAAAGCCTTGATTTTGCAAGTGATTGAAGAGATGGGGTTTACGCCCAACACCTCGGCTCAGAGCTTGAAAGTTCGTCAGACACGACAAATTGCGTTGGCTGTGCCGGACATTCGTAACGCGATTATTCCGGAGATCGCTTGGTCCGTAGAGCAGGCCGCCAAGCAGCATGGTTACCGTGTCGTGCAAATCAATACCGCCGGGAATGCCAGAATGGAGCTTGAAACAGTTCGTGAGGTCAAGAAGCTGCATGTCGACGGGCTCATTATCATGCCGCTGGCGTATCCCAAAATGTTGGTAGATCTGATTAACAAAGCTAGCGTTCCCGTATCCATTATTAACTATGGCAAGAAGCTGGGCGAAGATGTCAAAGCGGATATCGTCAGTCTGGCCCGGCAAGAGGGAAGACTCGTGATGGAGCATTTGCTTAAAATCGGGAGAACAAGAATTGCCTATGCAGGCGCTGCGAAGGACAAAATCGAGGAAAGATACTTTGCTTATGAGCAGTCTCTCCAGCATGTGGACCCTTCACTCGTTTATTTTGGAGATGATTTCTCTTTTGAGACAGGGCTGCGCGCAGCCGATTATTTTTACAGCCTGAAACATATGCCGGATGCTATTTATGCGGTTAACGATATGGTGGCGATAGGGATCGTCAATCGATTTAAGGATTTGGGAGTAAAAGTGCCGGAAGAGGTTGCTGTGGTCGGTATTGATAACAATCTGTGGGCTACGGTAACGACCCCGCAGATCAGCTCAGTTTCTATCATGGGGGAAGAGGTGGCACGATTGGCTGCGGAGCTACTGCTCAAGCGGATTCAGGAACAGACACCGGGGGAATATGAGCGCGTGCAATTCGAGCCCCGTCTGATCGTCAGGGAATCAAGCGTCTCTATGATCCGTAAGCCTACGGTTGGACGTGACGAGTAGAAGTCTAGCTAGAGCCTTCCAAACGTTATAACGATGGATGAACTTTCGCAGGTGTAGTAGGATATGGATGGGTTTTGGGCAATCATAACGACCATTGTTTGTTTAGACAGGAGAGTGGATTCATGTCAAAAGGTAGCATGTTCGTTTCTGTAGCTTGTACTACACTATTGCTGGCTGTAACCATAGGGTGCACTCCCCATCCAGTGGGACAGGATGCTGAAACTGCGGCGCCGTCCGGGGCAAACAATGGGGAGTCTAAGCAAACTGCAGCTAATACGCAGCATACCCAGCAAAGTAAAGAGGAGCTTGTACTGTCCTTTTATAAGGACTCATCCCTCAGTGATGAAGCAAAAGTACGTCACATGACGAATCATTTGGCAGGTATCCAATGGGGGAAGATGAACGAAATCAGTGAACATCAAAGCCTGGAAATCATCGAATACCTGTATAGGCAGCGGGCTTTTATTCCATCGGAAAGCTTTCCAAATGTGATCCAGGCTTCTGACGGATTGGATGGAGCTTTAAGCGAAAGCTATGCTGGTCTTATGGGAGATTTGTTTACAAGAGACAGAACTGCGATGACTCGAGCATTGGCAAATATGGACAAAACCAACCGCACACAAGGTATAGGAAGCATCGGGTATGCTCTCAGCTATAGAGAACCCAAGGAAGTCAAGAAAGAGATTCAACAATGGCAGGCAGGACAAAAGCTTACTACGGCAGAGAAGGATGTCATTCGAGCCTTGTTCGTAAAGCTGGATAATCCGTATTGACGCTGAATGAGTGATTACCACGTGCATAGAAGTAATAAATGAAAAGCTGCTTCTCTACCTGAGAAGCAGCTGTTTTGTGTTGTTTTACATCTTGTCATTATGATTGAGATAAGCGTTAGTAGGATCAGTGCTTCCTCTTAAAATGGTTCAAATTGTCGGGTGATCTTGATCCATACGCAAGCGCTTGATATCACTAATTGGAGGCAGGCCGAACAAGCGGGCGTATTCGCGGCTGAATTGTGAGGGACTCTCATAACCTACCTGAAAACCGACATCTGCAGCATCTGCTGATTTAGATAACAACAGGCGGCGGGACTCTTGCAGACGTAATTGTTTTTGATATTGCATTGGGCTCATAGCCGTAACCTCTTTAAAATGACGATGTAGTGACGAAGGACTCATATTCGCTAGTTTGGACAATTCCTCAATACGCAACGGCTTATCATAATCCTGCTTAATCCGCTTTATGACTTCTGCAATTCGGTTGGAATGGCTGCCGGTCATGACCAGTTGTTTTAAGGATTCCCCCTGATTACCCTGTAAAATCCTATACAGTATCTCACGAATGACTAATGGAGCCAGCACCGGAACATCTTGCGGGTTTTCCAAAAGATGCACTAGCCTTACCACGGCATCCAGCAGTAGAGAGTTAGTTTGGCTTACATACAAGCCTCGTCTGGAATCAGGCATGGGGCTTGTGGGAAAAGCAGATTCTTTGATCAGGTCCAAAACCTGATGCGGATCAAAATTGAGCCGGAGGCACAAGTAAGGAGCTTCTGCTGACGCTTGAATGACCTGCCCGGAAATCGGCAAATCCACCGACACAACAAGGTAATCGGATGTGCCGTAATGGTAACTTTCCTCTGCGAGCATCACGACTTTTCTGCCTTGTGCCACAATACATAAGGCAGGTTCATGGACTTGATGTATCGGAACGGTTGTATTTGAACTTCGGACGAAGTGAAGCGAAGGTATGGCTGTAGCGAGAACTCCGTCCTGATTTGAAAATCGTTCTATAAGCATTGCCAATTCGGCTTGTTTTTCCATGGTAGAACCCTCTATTTTGGTTGCCCCCATCATGACACATCCCTTCTTTGCAACGTAGCCCGTTTTCATTTTCAGTGGTTTATTACACTTCAAAATATACTTTGATTCCGACATGGATTTCATTACATATTAAGGGTCGTTGGAGGATTAGGCAATAATTTGCTCTGATTTTTCTACCAGCTCAAAATATTATCGTCTCATAATAAGGGTACAGAAACAATGCCAAATGAACAAGTGAAAAGGAAAAACAGCATACTAGCTGGTTCACTGTCCATGGCGATGGTAGAAAGAACATAATCCAGCCATTTGGATTGTGAAGGCCAATGAAGGTGACACAACAATTATTAAGGAGTGGAATAGTCATGGAGAGCAACAAAGCGGAAAAAAGTAATGTTATATATGGTTTTTCAGTCAGTTTTTAAACTAAAGGAGGAATAAGCATGTTGGATATTAAAGGGAAAGTCGTAGCTATTACGGGGGCAAGCAGTGGGATCGGTGAAGCTACTGCCCGTTTACTTGCTCACCATGGGGCTCATGTGATATTAGGGGCCAGACGCACAGAGCGATTGGAGGCTCTGACATCCGAGATTCGTTCTAAAGGTGGATCGGCTGACTATCAGCAACTGGATGTGACTAGGAGGGACCAGATGGAAGCGTTCATTAAGTACGCGGAAAAAACATTTGGGCGCGTGGATGTAATTTTGAACAATGCGGGAGTGATGCCTCTTTCAAAATTAGAAGCCCTGAAGGTAGAGGAATGGGATCGCATGATTGATGTAAATATACGGGGCGTTCTGCATGGGATCGCGGCAGGGCTTCCCATCATGAAAAAGCAAGGATTTGGTCAGTTTATCAATATCGCCTCTATTGGTGCGTATAGTGTAACCCCGACTGCAGCGGTGTATTGCGCTACGAAGTATGCAGTTCGGGCGATTTCTGAAGGATTACGTTTGGAGGTGGGTGGAGATATTCGTGTGACGCTGATATCACCGGGAGTAACCGAATCCGAGCTTGCCGACAGTATTTCAGATGAAGAGGCCCGGCAGGGAATGAAAGAGTACCGTCGTATTTCGATTTCGCCTGATGCCATTGCCCGCTCCATTCTGTATGCCATGGAGCAGCCAGCGGATGTAGATGTTAATGAAATTATTGTCAGACCCACGGCAAGCCCGAATTAACGCCATGGCTTCCATAATTCCCCCTCTATACTCAGATCATTTTTTCCTCCATCCTTTATGGATGGGGGATTATTCATAGGATGAGAAAGACCATTATTCACACCACAGAGTGTAAAAAACTGTGACTTTAAAATAAGTGGGTTTACATTTACAAATGTTTGTGTTAACTTTATTTCGACAAACATCGAAATTAAGACTGGAACAGAAGGGAGTCGAACAGGGTGAAAGATACGACGGAGATGCAGCAAGCTGTAAAAATATATAAAGCACTTGGAGAACCAACTCGTCTCAAGATAGCACTTTTGCTAAAAGAGGAAAGCCACCAATGCTGCTCCGTGCTGGGGGAGAAGCTGAACAGTGTAGCTATTTCAACGCTATCGCATCACCTTAAGCAAATGGCAGAGTCTGGGCTACTGACGTACCGTAAAGAAGGGACGTTTATTTATTACAGCTTGGATGTGGAAGCAGCGAAGAAATATGCCCCGTTCCTGATGACATAAATTTTTTTAGTCTTAATTTCGATATTTGTAAAAATATAAAAATATAAAAATATTAAAAGAAAAGAGGCGTTACCTAGAAATGCAGAGCACATGGAAAGTATATATTTTGGCAATTGTTAGTTTTTTGGTAGGCACATCCGAATACATTATCTCAGGTATTTTGGATCAGATCGCAACGACCATGGGGATTACGGTGGCCGCCGCAGGCCAGCTGATTACAGTCTTTTCCCTTGCTTACGCGATAGGCACGCCGATTCTGATGGCAGTAACCGCTAAATGGGACAGACGCAAGCTGCTCTTGAGTTCACTCGGATTATTTGCAGTAGCCAATGTCCTCTCCTATGTTCTGCCGGGTTTTGGAATGTTTATTGCCGCACGTATTCTTATGGCACTCGGGGCGGGGATGGTCGTGGTTACAGCACTGAGCATTGCAGCAAAAATTGCCCCAGCCGGCAAGCAGGCCAGCTCTATTGCTACGGTCACTATGGGTTTTACAGCCTCGCTGATTATCGGGGTACCGCTTGGGAGAATGATATCTTCTGCATATGGCTGGAAAACCGTATTTCTCGGTATTGCTTTGACAGGGATTATTGCCCTGATTGTTATTGCTATGACCATTCCCCGCTTGAAAGGAGATCAACCTGTCCCTTTACTACAACAGTTTGCTCTTCTGAAAAAGCCTGAAGTTGCTTTGGGATTAGGCATTACCTTCTTTTGGCTAGGAGGTTATTCCCTCGCGTATACTTACATCTCACCGTATTTGCTGAATGTATCAGGTGTAGGAGAGGATATGCTAAGCTCGGTATTGCTCGCCTTCGGAATTGCCAGTCTAATCGGATCGAAAATCGGTGGGTTCAGTGCAGATAAAAAGGGCATTCCCTTTACATTATTTGGAGGCATGGGGCTGCACGGTATTTCCTTACTCTTACTTCCTTTTGCCGCTCATTCCCTGATCGCAGTGTTTGCTCTACTGATCCTCTGGTCGTTCGCAGCCTGGACATCCGGACCCACTCAACAATATAATCTGGTCACTCTCGTACCGGAATCTTCCGGTGTGATGCTGAGTCTCAACCAGTCTACAATGCAGCTTGCTATGGCTGCCGGAGCCGGAATTGGTGGTGTGGTTGTTAGTGAGGTTTCACTGGCTTCCATCACCTGGTTTGGAGCAGCAGGGATCGGTATCGCTATTGTGGCTACGTATTTACTTTCACGAAGATCCTCAGTTCAAACGCAAGTGGGTGTTACGGAGTAGGTTTATAGATAAGTGAAGAGGGGGCCCAGCGATGGAGGTGACATTGCGGGCCTTCTTTAATTTAAACGAGCAGTAATTCCTCCTGTAGTAGGATGACTATTCAAACTGAATATCAGCGATTTTACCGGCTTCCGTAAAACCGATGTTTTTATAAACTTGATTGGAAACCGAATTTTTTAAATCTGCATATAGCATGGGTACTAAATACTCATTTTCCAAAATGGAACATAGCTCGGATACAATTGCGCTGGCAAAACCTTTCTTTCGCAAAGAAGGTGGAGTATACACAGCATTAATACGAGCATGTCTCGGCGAGTGGTGAGCAATATTGGCCATGGAAACGGGAATATTATTTACAACCCAAAGATACAAATTTCCTGTCCCGATGGTCTCCTCCGCAGCTGATATTTGACTAACCGTATCAACAGAACTGCCTAAAGCATCTTCTGAAAAACCAGCTAGAAACTGGGCAACTAACTGTACGTCCTCTGGGATGGATTGTCGGATGATTCCCTCAACGCCGGAGGGCTTTTTGGATTTAGAGCAGAAATAAGATTCCATGACCATGTGGGTATGTACCTGAGCAGCATGACGCTGTGCGTAAGCATTTGCGAACTTCTCGACTGTTTCGGCATCACCACATACACCTGATAGGGTGGTTCCTTTTAAATAAAGTAAGAGTTCTTCTATATAGGTCAATTTATGATTACCAGTGATTTGTTGTGAAATCCATAGCCAAGCCTTATGTCCGGGTGATTGAGCGAAGATCATATTTTTATCGGACGTTTTGAGGCATGTTGACCCTTCTGACTCACAAATTCGATGGATCAAATTGTATCGAACTTCATCAGCCAAAAATTGATTTTGATTTAATATATCGTCGTTCGGGACTAGCTGCTCAATCATGACTCTGCCTCCTAAAAATGAGCTATGATCTAATGTACTTGTAGAGTGCTATGAAAAGTAAAATGCTATGAAGAGTCCGTTGTTATATCTACTAGGATTTAAATTTCCGCGCTATACGCTTCTTATTCTTTTGCCGCCAAATCCATCTTTCGATAAAGTTTTTTTCTTTTCTTTCCTGAAGTGTTTCCTTCATACCCTTAATAAGAAATTCAGATCTTCGCTTGTCGTTTCTGCTAATTTCGCGTAGTTCCTCAATAAATTTATCGTCCATGTCCGCATCTCCGTTAGTTTAGGATTTTGCAAATTGCTAAGCTAGATTATACAGAACATATGTTCCTTTTTCAAGTCTACGTCTACTCTATTCAATCACACAACCATTTTTAAATGGGTGCTGCGAGGCCCGCGCCAATCGGATGGGGAAGCATAAGCTAGAATAGAAAGGAGGAGTTACAATATGACTGACAAAGCATATGTATCTCAAACGTATCCCCGTCTGACAGTCTACAACGAAGAAAACTTTCGGGGTTCCAGTAGAGTATTCAGAGGAAACCTAGGCATTCGTAATACCGATAACATTCTCGACGGCATCGAAAGCCTGCGTTTCTTTTCTACAAGCAGCGATGCTACACTTGTACTCTTTACCGGCACGCGGTTTAGAGGTAATTTCCGTGTGTATAGGGGCAATCGCCGCATCGCCGACCTGGATGATCTGATTCGCGGGAATGATGTGGAATCTATTATCTCTACCAATCAACGTTTGACGTTGCAGCAAATCCGTAATATCCGCAGTAGCGGTAGACTGCCATCTGGCTATCGAATCATCTAACTTCCCCTACTTTTATGAGTGCACCTTCTACAAGACTGTTTCAGAAGCTTGCAGGTTTGGGGCTTCTGGAGCAGTCTTTGTATAATTAAACTGGGAAATATGAGTAATACTTTAAAAGTAAAGCAAAAGAATGGACAAGTCAATGTTTTACATTCGCGCAAGGGTACAGTACAACGCCCGATTCGTAAAGAACCTGCAATAGAGGATTAAGTGAGATCAGCTATAATGAATACATAAATTATGAAATTCAAATCTTGATGCATTTTGTTGCCTTTTACAGGAGGAACCTATGAGTCTTACAAAGTTAAATTATTTTGTGTCTATTGCTGAGCTTTCAAGCTTTACCCAAGCGGCCAAAAAACATTATATATCTCAAACCGCAATCAGTCAGCAGATCGCTTCTTTGGAGAAAGAACTTAATATAAAGCTGTTTGATCGTACCGTAAATCCCATTCAACTGACCGAAGCCGGACAAGTTTTTTATAAAGACGTCAAAACGATGTTGAGCCAATATCAAAATGCCATTCAAAAAGCGCAGCATACCTATAAAAATCAAAATCGCATCCTTACAATAGGATATTCCAGTTTTTTTGAAATTCAGCTAATTGCGGATATTGTTGTAAAATTTCAAAAATTGCACCCGGAGGTCGAAATTACATTTATCAAGAAAAATATTGACGACCTGTTGAGTGCCTTGGGTAATGGAACCTGTGATGTTGCATTCGCTACGGATTACGCCTTTGATGAGAATAACAAAAAAATCAAACAGTATCCGATATTTAAAGGCAGCATGCTCTTGGGCGTGGGGAAAAAGCATCCAAAAGTGAATCAGAAAACGATTGATTCCAAAGAGCTTCAGCATGAAAAAATTATTTTTCTGAGTGAAGAGCCTTCCTCTCTGGCTTTGAAAGGGATGATTGAAAATTGCCGTGCTGACGGCTATGAGCCTTGTATTATTGAGAAGGTTTCTACGCTGGAAACGCTGATTTTACTGGTAGAATTGCATAGAGGAGTTGCCTTTTTCCCCAACGTGCCTCAAGTTACCCAGGATGACAGAATCTCATATCTATCCATTACGAACTCCCCGCATCATTTTCAAATCGTGGTGGGATATCCGTCCAAATCTCTGAATACGTTAACGGAAAGCTTCCTATCATATGTGAAAGAGACCATTGTATAGTAGATTGGCAGATACGTGACGCCTCATAAGTTTAACTTATGAGGCATAATTATTTTATGTTATGCCTAGGTGGAGCTTTAATTTAAAATCAAGATAACAAGTCGAGACTAGATTTGTGAAAATAATTACTAATAGACTGAGAGCAAAACAAAGGAGCTGTTGGACATGGCGAATGTACAGGGAAAAACTATTATTACAGGTGTAGATGGACAATTCGGAAGCAGCGTGGCTAAAGGGATTCTCAAAAAGGTAGCACCTGGAAGTCTCATTTTCACAAGCCCTAGTCCGGAAAATTTGGAGCAATATAGAAAATTAGGTGTGGATGTCAGAAAAGCAGACTTTAATAGCGTGGAATCTATTAAAGACGCTTTTGAAGGCGGGGAGCAGTTTTTCCTGGTTTCGATGCCGATTATTGGAGAGAAACGGGTACAAATGCACAAAAATGCGGTAGATGGCGCAGTAGCGGCGGGCGTGAAGAAAATCGTGTACACGTCCTTTTTGGGTGCAGGGGATGATGAAAACCCTGCTCTGGTTACCGTAGACCATCGTATTACCGAAAAATATGTTCAACAATCCGGCTTGAAATGGAATTTTATGCGTGACAGTCAATATTTTGAATCGTTGCTTCGCTACGGATTGCCGGATGCCCTGAATAAGGGTGAATGGATTTTCAATTATGGAGAAGGAAAATGCGCGTTTATTTCCCGTGAAGATTGTGCCAAAACGGCTGTTGCACTACTACTCGGCAAGGGTGAAGATAATACGACCTATGATGTTACAGGACCTGAACTGCTTTCAGCCGATGATATTGTGCGCATCACTACTGAGATCACAGGTAGACCGCTTCGTTTTGTAAATAAGAAGGATGATGAAATGTATGCATTGTGGGATAGTCTGGGCGTACCGAGAAAGACAGATCAAGGGATGGAAAATTCGCCGATTCCTTGGTGCAGTGATGATATGGTGACTGGCGGACGCGCTCTTCGTGAAGGTCTAATGGCAGTGCTCAGCGATGATGTAGAAAAATTGACTGGCGAAAAGCGCAAAACCATTCGTGATATGATACAAGAAGCTTATGATCACGGTGAATTGTAATTATAATAGTTAAGGCATATAAAATTAACAGAGGCCCCTTTCGAGGAGCTTCTGTTTTTTATACTGCGAAAAAGTACATTTAAAACGTATGGCATATTTCATTAAAATTAAATTTAATTTTTAATATAGCCTTGAAAGAAAGGAAAGCTATTATAGTTTATGAATTGGCCTACCAAGTTTCCTTTTTTCTGGAGTATGGTAATGCGCATTGTTGCTTTGATAGCAGGCTTAGTGAATCCCTATCTTGATGTAAAATGGAAGATCGTTGTATTTGTTCTGGTTTGTGTAGTAGGTATTTTGGATTCAGGTTCAGAGATTCGGCCAAAGTGGCTTAATGCCTCAGTCGCTTTTATTTTAGGCCTGCTTGTAAGCTATATCGTATATCCTTTTTTTAAATAGCTTTATCAACCTAAAGAGTAATATCACAGACCATAAGTGCAAGAATGAGGACGAAACAAAGATAGCCTCTTGATAAAATGAGTTACATCACATATCAGGAGGCTATATTTATGAACAAAATCCAGCAATTTAATGCACTTCATACATCAGAGGAATTTTTATTTCTAGGGAACGCCTGGGATTTGCTATCTGCCGTGGCTCTGGAGAAAGCAGGCTTTAAGGCGATCGGTACGACGAGTTGGGGAATTGCCAATACGCTTGGATTTTCAGATGGAGAGCTTATTGATTTTGACCAGCATGTAAGCATCATTCGGACGATTGTAGAGCATGTTCAGATTCCAGTGTCGGCAGATATTGAGGCAGGATATGGGGAGGACACAGCAACGATTGTCGAGCATGTATTAAGGACAGCCGATGTCGGAGTGGCAGGGATTAATATTGAGGATTCATTAAAACAGCAGAAGGGACTTCGAGAGGTGGGTTTGCACAATAACCTGTTGTCCAAAATAAGAGCAGCCTTGGATGCTCGTGGGTTTAAAGAGTTTTTTATAAACGCAAGAACGGATACATATTTGCAGATGGATGCCCCACTTTCGGAGACAATTGAGCGGGCCAAAGCGTATGTGGATAGTGGTGCGAGCGGAATTTTTGTTCCAGGTTTAAAGAGTGATGAAGAGATCAGGGAAGTTGTATTTCATGTACATGCTCCGCTTAATGTTTTATCCTTGCCGGGTCTGACGAATGTCCACCAGCTTCAGCAGTTAGGAGTTAAACGGTTTAGCTTTGGTAATGCATTTTCTGATAAGATAATAGTTGCTTTGCAAAAGAATGCGGAACAGTTGATAGAGCTTCAAGATACGTCACATTTATATTTATGAGTATGAACTATAGAGAGGACAGAATATTCGATCATGGCTAACATCAATCTTTCTTTTGAAGAAATGTGGGAGAAAATTATAGCGTGTGATCGTAAATATGACGGGTTGTTTTTTACTGCTGTGAAAACAACCCGAATATATTGCCGACCTTCCTGTCGATCCAAAAAGCCGAAAAAAATAAATGTTGAGTTTTACTTTGATCTAGACACAGTGGAAAAAGCGGGTTTTCGTGCTTGCAAAAGATGCCAGCCCCATACAGATCATTCGCCGTATATCAGGCTTGTCCAGAATGTGGTTACCTTCTTGGTCAATCATTACAAAGAAAAACTTGTATTGCAGGATATTGCAGATCATGTCGGCGTAAGCCCCTTTTATTTGGATCGCATTTTTAAGCAGGAAACCTCAGAAACGCCCCGTACGTATTTGGAAAAAATCAGAGTGGATAAAGCAGCCTATCTTCTTAAAAGTACAGATTTTACGAATCTTGAGATTTGTTATAAGACGGGCTTCCAAAGCCCTTCGAATTTCTATAAGGCATTTCGCAGTTTGAACCAATGTTCTCCCAGTGAGTACAGGAAGCTGAATAAGGAGTAGTTCAAGGAGGTTGTTATCCATTTATGAGCAAGCAATATGTATTGAATTATGTATCGCCGATTGGAGAGATAGAAATACAGGGCACAAATGAGGCTGTATATTCTATCATGTTCTCTGATCGGGATGTGCCCTTAACCAGAATTAAGGAAGAGGCTCGACCCCAGGTTTTAGAGGAATGTGCGAGTCAGCTTGACGAGTATTTTAAAGGTGAGCGCCATGAGTTTACGTTTTCCTATGCCTTTGAAGGTACAGACTTTCAGCAAAGGGTATGGAATGCACTGATGACTGTAGGCTACGGTGAAACGTCAGCTTATAAAGATATTGCCCTCGCCATTGGAAATGAAAAAGCCATTCGAGCCGTAGGCAGTGCTAATGGCAAAAATATGCTGAGCATTGTGATCCCATGTCACCGAATTATTGGTTCAAATCAGAAACTAACCGGCTATGCAGGGGGCTTATGGAGAAAAGAATGGTTGCTCCAGCATGAGAAGCGTTTTCAGAGATCATAAGGAGGGTTCATGGATGAGAGAAATATATTTGAAAGAATTTAAGCCGGAGAGTTGGGCCAACATGGTTCAGATTTATCAGGAGCGATATGATCAAGTAGACCCGATTGTAAAAGAAAAAGTATCCAAAAGCAGTATACCGGAAGAGATCCAAATCGTTTTACTACCGGATATGGGGGAGTATTTGCTGACTTGGATGGACCGAAAAGTCCTCGCACTTGGCAACGAAACACCGTCTGATTATTTAAAAAGCGAAGCAGGGACTAAAGCTTTGAAGGCGGCCATATTGCGTATGCCACGTTAAACAAACCGACCCAAGGAGATACATATGAACATTGAACATATGAACAGAGCGCGAATGATGGCTACGATGAATAGAATCGCGTTTGATTTTGAAGGCCTATGCTCTCAAATTTACAGTAAAAAGGCGCACCCATTCTAAACTGTACCCTATGTAAAGGACCATTTAAAAAAAGACTAAATTGCTTGCAGAAGATGATCTCTGTATTGTACAGGGGTCATCCTTTTTAAGTTCCATTGGTATCTGTAATGGTTGTA
>NZ_JCBAIQ010000047.1:0-11763 GCF_059772165.1 Paenibacillus sp. TY11
CGCAGCATACGAACACCGTCCGTTCTATACAATAGTTACCTATATTATACAACATTAACGCGGTGTCGTCTTAAACAAAATCAACATAAAAAAGCTGTCGAGACTTTCTCGACAGCCTGGGCATCCCTTGGGATGCTCTTTTTTATTCTCTAAAATTAATTGCGTGAAAATAAAATCCTTTTGGTGTCCGTAAAGGTATAAGGTAGCGCGGCGCTCTTACAGCTCATGAACTGGTGAGCGAACCAGCACACTGCCGCTCCCTTCGATCCGCACAGCTCCACACCTTGCCAGGTTATCCGGACGGCGTAGCCGGCGCTTCCCTCTTCCGGAACGTTCACAGCATCCAGGAGCGCCGCTGGCGCGGCTATGAGCTGGTGAGCGAACCGGCACGCAGCCGCTCCCTCCGATCCGGACAATTCGCATAGCAGCCATTGGCAGAAAAAAAGGGTTGTCCCATAAGTCATGAAAATGACTAGGGACGTCCTGTTCTCCAATTGTAAAACAATAAGAAACCGTTCCTGGATAAAATGGAGGTACCACCCGACCATTTGAAAGGATATGGTTTCTTTGTACATTCAATATACCATTATGAGATAAAAAGAGGAGTTACGCAGGACTATCCCTCATCCATGTTATGTGGCTTTGTGGCCAGCCCCTCAATTAATGTCTATTAGCTCTTAAACCTTCAATAAATATGCGGTGTAATCCATCAAGAACTCGTTGGCTTGTAAAGCCTTCATCTTGGAGATGGTAATCGATATTGTGAAGCACGGCCAGCAGGGCTTCGATAGTATATGAAATGTCCACCCCGGATACGTCTCCCTGTTCAACGGCCTCATTTAGCAGAATTCTGCTTATATTGCGCATCCATTGACATAACGGAGATTGTAACGGACGATGCCCGGTTGAGGCCCGGCTGACCTCACAGAGCCAAGGAACTTTCGCCTCTAAAAAAGAGACATATCTTACGATTACATGGTAAAGCCGGTCCAAGGCAGCGCTTTCTGGGGATTGATCAAGAAATGCTTGAACTTCATCAAACAAGGGTTGGTATTCTTCATACGCAATCTCCTGACATATGTCGCCCTTATCCGAGTAGCGGCGGTATAGGCTTGCTTGTCCTACTCCAGCAGTCTTCGCAATCTGATGCATATTGACATTGTCAACACCGTTTTTGATGAAAAGTTCTCTAGCCGCCGCCAAAATTCGTCTTCGGTTTAACTCCTCTCTGGGAATTTTCAGAGAGACAGATTGCGATTCTGAATTCACCATAAACATCTCCCTTCATCATTAATTTAACTGTTATTTAACACGAAAAACGGACAATATGTCCGTTTTTCGTGTATAGGACATGTTGTCCGTCTTCATATTATAATACATTTCGTGAAAAATTAAAAATACATTCATTTGGGTGACCGATGAGCTTTTTTTTATTTCTTGGTATAGTGCTTTTTGTAAATTGGAGGCAAATGCGGTTCAATGCCCGATAGGTCCAGTTCCTTTAAACTTGCGATCGTATGAATAAACTGCTCGTATGCTTTTTTCTTGTCGCTCGTCGTATCTGTTCCGGTTTCGGTTGATGCTTTCCTGCTAACTTCAGAGTTAAGTTGCTTTTGATCCATAGATTACCCTCCATCAAATATAGTCAGGCTTACAAATCCGGATGTCTCTTGTGCCAGTCTGTATTCATTTCATAAGTATTGCCGATACCTAGTACTGTCGCTTCTTCGAAGGGGCGGCCAATCAATTGCATATTAATCGGCAGACCGGAAGGTGAGAAGCCGCAAGGCATGCTCAGGCTAGGCAAGCCAGTCAAATTGGTCGGAACCGTAAATGAGTTCAATCTGAATACACTAGCATCATCATCTGCACGCGGCGCAGTGATCGGTGTTGCCGGCGTCAACAAGATGTCGATTCCGGACAATGCATTCAAAAAATCATTGACAATTAGTTGCCGGGCCCGCTGAGACTGAAGGTAAATGGAAGCCGGAATATCTCTACTGCTTTCAAGAAACATTCGGACGTCCGGTCCATACTGTTCCAATTCTGTCTCAAGCCACTTCTCGTGGTTCGAGTACATTTCCGTCATCATAATGGTCATCGTCGCACTTCTAACATGTTTGATCAGGGGCAGGCTAACTTCGATGATTTCTGCTCCCAGTTCTCGGAATTTATTGATAGCGGCCTTCATCGCAGCTTCCACTTCCGGCATCAAATCCTCGTAATAGTAGCTTGTCGGCAATCCGATACGCACACCCCTGAGACCATTCGGATACATCTTGATACCTGGCGCAGGCAGATCGACAGTCGATTCATCCTTCGGATCGAAGCCAGACATCACATCCAAGCACAGGGACGCATCCATGACACAGCGGGTCAACGGACCCGAGTGGTCCAATGACCAGGCCATTGGAATGATACCATACCGACTGACCCGACCGTACGTCGGCTTCATCCCTACGACGCCGCACAAAGCAGCGGGTATGCGGATCGAACCTCCGGTATCCGAGCCTGTGCCCAGATAAGTAAGTCCAGCCGCTAAAGCAGAAGCCGAGCCGCCGCTTGAACCTCCCGTTACAAGTTCAGTGTTCCACGGATTGAGGCAAGGACCGAAGTGCGGGCTAGTTGTTGTCAATCCCGCTGCGAACTCGTGAGTCTGTACTTTGCCTAGCAGAACTGTTCCAGCCTCATGTAGCTTAGCTGCAACCGTCGAATCGTAATCGGGGACGAAGCTGTTCAATATTTTTGAACCGGCAGTTGTTCGGATCCCTTTAGTGTAATATAGATCCTTATGAACGATGGGAATCCCGTGAAGGGGCCCTTTGTACCGACCATGCATAATATCGCGTTCCGATTGCTTCGCTTGTTCAATCGCCAGTTCGGACGTTTGGGTAACGAAAACGTTCAGTTTCGGATTCAAACGTTCGATGCGGTGAAGCGCATGTTCTGTAATCTCTACCGGGGATATTTCCCTTGTTCGGATCCCCTCGGCCAGCTCATGAATAGCAGCAAAGGACAGTTGGAAATTTAATTTACTCATCTATTCATCCTCCGTATCTTCCGGACATGTCGTCCGTCTACCAAACTAATTACCATAGCTTCCGCTAGGATTTGCTTTTCTTGCGAATAAGTATGTCAGGATTGCCAACAGGGAAATGGTAAAATAAACAACAGAAAAAGGCATCTTTAGATCAATCAGTCGGCCGACCAGCGCAGGGCCGAATGCTCCGCCTAGGAGATAGGCCAGTGTGAAAATACCCATCCCCACACCCAGCTCAGCCGAACGGAGTGTCGTCGAAACTAAATTGCTGCTAGAGGTGAGGACACCGTTGAATCCAATCATAAGGATAATGATCAATAAAGCGTCGATCCATGGCGGCAAATGTACGGATACCCCCAGTAGTATAAATCCGCTGATGACGAGACTTTGCGATATGACGAGCACGCGGGAGCTTCCGAAACGATCTGTCCAACCTCCGATCCGGGATCCGAGCAAGGCTGAACAGGCGGCACCGGGAAGCATCAGCAGACCGATTTTACTAGTTGGTAAATGAAAGGAATTCTTCATCATGACAGGAAGAGTAAAGGTTAACCCCGTGTTGCATACGAAGGTAAGGAATCCAATCCCTAGAATTCGTCGGTAAGGAGCATTTTTCATGAAAGATGCATCGATAAATGGATGTTCTTTTTTCTGAATATGAGTACCGAACCATAGAAGAACTGCTGCTCCTGCAATGAGCATAAACCAATAGTTCGTAACCCCTAGCAATACCAACGCCAGTCCCGCGGAGAACAAAACAGCTCCGAGAAAATCGAATGAACCGCGGTCGTGTTTCTTGTCAGGAACATACTTGAATATCAAAGGGATAACAAATAGGCTCAGACTGGACACGATGAACAAAGCACGCCAGCCAAAGTATTGCTCCACGAAACCGCCGAACACAGGCCCGAAGCCGGAAGCAAAGGCAATTGTGGCGGATAAGGTTCCCAGCACCCGTCCCTTGACTGTAGGCTTAAAATACAGGGTTACTGCCGCATAAGACAGGGGAGAGATGGATGAGGCCCCTGCTGCCTGCAGCAGTCTTCCAATGATGACTTGCAAGTATGAAGCTGCAAAAAAGCCGATCATAGAGCCGAAAGCTAAAAGGATTAAACCAATGACATACAGCTGGCGAAAGGAAAAGGACTCCGTTAACTTGCCGTAAGTACCGGCGCCGATAGCCATCAAAATGCTGTAACCGACCATAACCCAGCTCACCTGCGAGGAGGTCAGGGCAAAGTCAGCGGAAATCGAAGGTATAGACAAATTAAACATGGTCATATTGATGTTTCCGAAAATAATGAGCAAGCAAAGTGTCCCCATTAATTTCCGCTCATTGCCGGATAAAGCCATTGATTGAGTATCCATAGGCTGTCCCTCCATTACAGGAAGTCAGGAAAGGTGCGGCATTTTTGCGCCTGATCTCTATCGTGTCCCAAGAAAACATAGGACGGCCGAACATCCTGAATTAACTCCTGCATGCGAGTAATCGATTTGGCAGCCATCTCTTGATCGAATGTCAAGAACGGTACGCTATTCTCGAAGTTCTCCCGAGTATAAGCAACATCAATTGTCAGTAGCACTGGACCCGACTTTTCCGTTGTGACAAGGACTGATTGATGGCCAGGGGAATGACCCGGAGTGAATAAAATTTGAACCCCCGGAATCAATTCATGGTCACCCTCAATGATTTGATATTGTAAATCGGGCAGCCTGCACTCTAATGGAGAGTAATCCTCATTGTTTATGGCCGCATCATACTCTGCCCTTTGAATAAGGATCGGCGTATTGCGGAAATGCCCGTTTCCCCCAGAATGATCCAAGTGTAAATGGGAGCTAATGACCATTTGAATATCGTCAGGTCGATAACCGACACGCTTTAACACATTTACGATCGAGTCGCCGTCAGACATGTTGGGGACGACGCGCCCTTCACGTCTAGTCCCCTTGTAGTAATCGGGATTGTTGATAAAAGCGTCGGGCATTCCCGTATCGATGAGTATCGGCCCGCTGGTCGTTTCCAATAGAAAAGACCACACAGGCATTCCGACTAATTTCCCGGGGGCAAGGGTTCGATTAACTGCCGATTGATCTAGGAAACATTCACCTACAGATAAAAAATACAACTTTTTGATATACATCCCAGTTTCATCCTTCATATTATAAATTCGGACAGTTTGTCCGTTTTGTTTTGATTATATCGGACAAATTGTCCGATGTCAATTTGTCATCGGCGGTTGGGCTTCGGCAAAAGCCTTACACCTGCAACAATACGCCAAGCTAAAGAATGTCGCCTAGGTGGAGTGCAAAGAAACAACGGGGCTGCGTTAAAGCCGCAGTGTACAAAAGCCAAGGGGATCGCGATATCAAAGTGAGCAAGAGTATTTGCGGCTAAAGAGCCACGCAAGACAAAAGCCAAGGACTAAGCGAAAACAGACCGCTTAGTCCTTGGCTTTTTACGATTATCATTCTATTTTTCTGGTGAGGGCGTTCAAATGTTTAGTTTTGGGACAGCCTCTTTTAACAAACTACCCGTTTACCCCGTGGTTGAAAGGTACAACTGTTTCAGTAGGAGAAGTAATTGGAACAATAGCGCTAAAAAGCGCAACTGCTAGGCACATAGCCGCCAATGCTTTTTTCATTTGTCAGCACTCCCTTTATAATATTTTCATATTGTTGTTGCTGCTCAGTTGTAGCTAATTTTCGCACTTTTTCATACATAGCAGTGGTTGTAATGAATTCCTTATATACATTCATAGGACACTCGCTTCGTTGTCATGTCCACATGCTTGTCCAGATGCTCTAAGCGGGGCAAGAAGCGTGAAAACCATTCGCCTAATAGAAAGCCTAGCATACCGCCCAAGGTATTAGCCAATAGATCGTCTACATCGAACACGCGATACGCATGGTCAAAAAATCCATATAGTCCTGTCAGCTGCGTCACCTCAAAGAAGAGGGAGAGGATAAAGGACAGAATCAGACACCATCCCCATCGTGCACGGAAATAATAACGTAAGAACATACCGAAAGGCATGGTCATCACAACGTTAAAAACGACTTGCAGAAAAGCGCGCTCCTTCAGCAAATGAACATAGCTGGAGGGATGGGCGGGTGAGATGGATGTTTCTCTTATAATGTCTTGAACGAACTGCAAGGGCATCAACTGCAACGCTCCCCCGGCTAATGCAGCATTATGACGCGATGCCGGAAGCGGTAGTATCACCAAAAAGAAGGCGTTCATCAAGTATAAAAGCATCAAGTAAAGCAGCCATGCTCTAGCCTTGTGAATATAGCCATGCCTTCGATATTGCACGATAAGGAAAGGCAGTGTAAAAACAATAACGCTGCAAAAGGAAAAGCAAGAAAGGCATACGAAACAGGAAACAGGTAAGATTGAATCATATGCTACTTACGCCTGCTTTCTCCGGAACTTCACCAAAGACCAGATGACCAGAAATGCCATGAAAGCCACGCACACGCTAATGCTAATGCGATTTTGCGGGTCAAGCAAGAATAGGAACGCAATGACCCATAGGCATCCCACTGTAACCGCCGTTACATAAGGGAATCCCCATATCTTGAAAGTAGGCTCCACTGGATAAGATTTGCGCAATTTCAATTGGGACAGACAAATACAGCTCCAGACGAGCAACACGACGAAGCCAGGTACAGCCATCAAAATACGGAACAGCCCGTCCTGAGCGATATAAGCAACCATGGAACCGACAATCAGGATTACAGCGCACAATTTGAGACTATTCACCGGAACTCCATTTGAAGATACGCGGGCGAGTGATTTGGGACCTTCTCCATTGACAGCGAGCGAATGCAGCATACGTGTAGCCCCGTAAATCCCCGAATTGGCGGCAGACAGTACAGCGGTGATCAGAATAAAGTTCATGACATGAGCCGAGCCTTGAAGCCCTACGGAAGACAATACCTGTACAAACGGGCTAGTATCCGCATCCAGTTGGTTCCAGGGAATCAAGCCACAAATGATGAGAATTGGCAACGTATAGAACAAAACAACGCGAAAAATAAAGCTTTTAACCACTCTAGGCAGTACTTTTTCCGGATTTTCTGTCTCCGTCAATGTCAGTCCAATCAGCTCGGACCCTCCGTATGAAAAGGTAACGACAAGCAGCGCTGAAAAGATAGCCAACCAGCCATTGGGTAGAAATCCGCCGTGCTGCGCGTAGTTGCTTAGATAAGGTGGAGTTTCAGTGGGAATAATCCCGAATAGTATACAGCCACCCAATGCGATAAAGATAATAATCATGGCAATCTTAATCCCCGCAAGCCAAAATTCCAGTTCCCCAAAACCGCCGACACTCAGCATGTTGACGACAATAATGAAAGCCGCACTCGCTAAACTGAGTATCCATAGAGGGACATCTGGCAACCAATATTGCAGGAAGCTTCCCGCAGCAATGACCTCAATGACACAGACAGCCAGCCACATGAAGCAATACAACCAGCCGATAATAAAGGAAAGTCGTTCTCCAAAAGCTTTGCGAATAAAATCCTTCATATTCATGTTGGGGTAGACGGTAGCCATCTCGGCAATTGCGCCCATAACGACCAAGAGCAAGAGTCCTGCGAAGACATAGGATAAAACAACTCCAGGTCCCGCCAAGCTAATCGTTTCGGTACTCCCTTTAAAAATTCCCGTTCCGATAACTCCACCCATAGCCATAAAGGTAATATGCCGTGGGAGCAGCTTTTTGTGCAAAGTTGCTTCATTTGATTTCAATATGAAATCCTCCTTCATAAAGTGTATAGCTTCAGCATAGCCCAAACAGGGTTACTTCAATTAGATTTATACTACATGAAAATATACAATTAGGAAATGAAAGAAATAGGATCTGATAGGGAGATTGAAATGGATAGAGGACAAACTGAGGAAAACAGAGGAAAACAGAGGAAAACAGAGGAAAACAGAGGCAGAATGCTGGCGCTGATGATTGCTCTATCTGCGGTCATTCTGCCTTTATTGTTCTGCTCGGCGGATATTAAGTGATCATGTAGGAGTATCGCATTGCGGTGAAGGATTAGCTCCGCAATATTCCTTTAGCCCGCACTTGCTTGAGCCAACCAGGAAACTCATTCAGCAGACGGTCGTACAATTCTGAGTCTGTCACGGAGTCAATGTCATCCAAGGCAAAGAAATCTGCATTATCTACTACGCGACCGCGCAGATTATCCAACTTTTGAAGGACTCCGAAATCAGCATGACCAAGACCAACAAATTGCCAGAAAATCGGAGTTTTCGAGCACTTGATCAGCAACTTTGATATTTTTTTTGTTTCATATACGCCACCGTCACTGAAAAAGATAATGTAGGTCGGGATTGTTTCATTGGGTACCTCTTTTGTATATTTTAAAATGATATCCTCTATCACTTCAGGCTCATTGTTACCAAATCCTATATTTCCGTATCCGATTTCCGGGAAATTTCGTTTTACGTAATTCTCGTAATCCCGTTCCGTGACGCTTGGAGCGCGTTTGGCTTTGTTCGCAAAAAACCATACGTCCATTTCACCGTCATCATCCATGCAGGCCGATACAGCCAGAACACGTTCGAAGGCTTTTTGCACGGTTCCTTTAGAGTACAGTTTCGCCATGGAAGCAGAAGCGTCTAATACAACCGCTACTCGTGCTTTTTCACGGTCTATCTGCTTCTTTTGGAGTGAAATTTGTACCTTCTGTTTAAGCAGATTAATTCTTCCATTCACAGGAGAAGGCTCCTTCACGCCGGCTTGATCAGCGGACGGTGCTGCTGGCGATTCCGTTTCCTCTACGGTGACACCATGAGCCTCGGCAAGCGGTTTCAGTCCTCCATTGAAACCGCGTCCAACTGCGCGGAGCTTGAAGCCAGATGTATGACGATATATTTCAGCGAAAACGAGAGACGTTTCTTTGGTGGCCTCGGTAATACTATAGGCGATATGTACCTGCATTCCTTGAACGGTCAATGTGCAGCCAACCACATTGGCAAAAGTACCTGGACCGTCCAGTGTGGCGGCAAACACACATTTTTCCACTCCAGTTCGTTCCAGTTCTTTGAGCGCTATAGTAAACTCAGTGGTTTTGTCATTCGGGCGCTGTAACCGTACATGGCCATGCGGGTCAGCGGGTTGATTGTAAAAAATGAAATAGTCATCTGAGGAAACCCTTCCGTTTGTTCCTACCATAAAACAGCTAACATCCAGTTCGGCTGGCGCATGCTCCCATGTAATTTTTACCCGCACTATCTCTTCTGTGCCTAAAGGAGCATTAGCTCCTGTACTTAATACCATTTTTGAACCACTCATGCTGTCAAACCTCCTATGTATTTTAAATCTTGTATTTATACAAATTGTACCATGGAAATGATTTATTCGCCTTGTTTCGAGCAGGAATTCGAGCAGGCATATTTGTCTCATGGTAGTAGACGAAGTAGAAGATGATATATAATGAGGTTGGTTTGGAAAAATAGTATGGTATTTATGAGCGGAGGCTTTGACAAGTGAAGCAGGATCGGAAAAAGCAGACAGGTTCCCACACCGGGACGGGCAAGGGGCATGAGGTTGAAGAGCTGAACAAGCTGTTATCCGTATGGCTCCATTCGTCGATCCGTGTCATGGATGTCCGGCACATTCGACAGGAATCGGAAGAGCTGCTTCAACCGTATCGTCTTCCAGCGCATGCTTTTGTTTTTGTGCTACAGGGTAGCGTGCAATTGGCTGGTGATTGGAAGGATACAACATATTCAGGGTACGTACTGCATGGCAGCAAAGGCTTTGAACTGAATATGAAACCCTCGAAATGCGGGATTGAATATATCCTTGTACTATATAAAGCGACTTCTCTATCGGGACACACGGTGTATAATCATCCTTCGCTAGCTCATGGTTTTGTACCGCTCTATCCGGTTATACTGTATCAAAAGCTGCAACTACTGGAACACGCATGGCAGGATCAAGAGGCGCTATCCAAGATACAGGCTCAGGGGCGGTTCTATGATTTTGCATATGAATGTATACGGCAATTGCAGGAACCGAAGACTCAAACTTCTGCGCGGGATATCGTGACACAGGCGATTCGATTTATGCAGGCCCATTATGCGGAGTCCATAACGTTGGAACGTTTGGCCGGATTGTTGGAATGCAGTCCGAGACATTTGACCCGGTTATTTAAAAAACAAACGGATTGTAGCCCGATTATGTACTTGATTCAACTGCGAATGGACAAGGCGAAGGAGCTTTTGCGGAAGACGGATGCCACTCTACAGGATATCGCTGCCAGTGTGGGGTACCCGGATGTCTATTTCTTTAGCCGGGCATTCAAAAAATATACGGGGGTATCCCCGGTCCATTACCGGGACAGCCTATATTCATCTGCTTTTGTGAGAGATACCAGTCTGGATAATCCATTAAGCATGTCCGAATGTTCCATTGATTCGATAAGTGGCGCCCTGCATACTGTTATTGAGGATAATAATCATTATCAAAATCATGATGAAGGGATTTTACGAATGAATAGAAACGCAAAGCATTCCATGGCATTTATTTTATTGCTTAGTTTTACCCTGCTGCTCAGCGCGTGCTCAGGCACATCCAGTCCTACGGCAACCGATGGTGCTTCGCAAGGGACCAATAATACATCAGCGGAACCAACATCACAGGAAAGGGTGCTGAAGGATGCACTTGGGCATGAGGTGAAAATTCCGGCTCAGCCTCAGCGTGTGATCGCTTCTTATCTGGAGGATCATCTGGTTGCGCTGGGGGTTAAACCTGTAGCCCAATGGTCGGTAGGGAAAAATTCAGTTCAAGGTTACCTGCAAAAAGAACTGAAGGACGTTCCTACCATTGCTTCAGATCTTCCGTTTGAGGCGGTTCTGAACTTCAAGCCTGATTTAATCATTATGGACAGTGCGAGCATGGTGGAAGGCGACAAATATAATCAATACTCTAAAATTGCTCCAACCTACGTGGTAGGCAGTAATATGAACAATGATTGGCGCGAAGAGCTGCTGACCGTGGGTGAGGTACTGAATAAGAGCAGTGAAGCGAAGCAGGCATTGAGCAACTACGACAAAAAAGCAGCAGAGGCTAAAGCCAAGCTGAGTCAGACGGTGGGACAAAAAACTGCAGCGGCATTATGGGTAACGGATAAAAATGTGTATGTCGTAAACCAGAATCTATCCAGCGGTGATGTATTGTATAAGGATCTGGGATTCAAGATTCCACAAGTCGTACAGGAGATTTCGAAAACGGCTAAGGCGAACTGGAGTAATTTATCGCTGGAGAAGCTGGCCGAGCTGGATGCGGATTATATCTTTATCGTGAACAGCAAAAACGTAAGTAAAGAAGATATTGTAAAAGATCCTGTATGGGCGGGAATTCCAGCCGTTAAAGAAGGCCACGTATACGATTTTGGTAAGGATTCCAGCTGGTTGTATACAGGGACAATTGCAAACAGTCAAATGATTGACGATGTTCTGAAAAATGTAACTAAGTAATCCAAATGGTAATCAAAAAACGCTACTCATCTTGACGACAGTATGTCGCAGGAAGGAGAGCGTTTTTTTATAAAAAGATGTCTGCATAGAGCAGACATCTGCAGGCTGTCGAGAAAGTCTCGACAGCTTTTTTATGTTGATTTTGTTTAAGACGACACCGCGTTAATGTTGTATAATATAGGTAACTATTGTATAGAACGGACGGTGTTCGTATGCTGCG
>NZ_JCBAIQ010000048.1:0-10417 GCF_059772165.1 Paenibacillus sp. TY11
CGCCCTGTGCCGATCGGCGTAGCGGGCGAAATGTACGTGGCCGGGGAAGGCCTTGCGAGAGGATACCTGAACCGCCCGGATCTGACGGCGGAGAAGTTCGTCGATTCCCCGTTTGCGGAGGGGGAGAAACTGTACCGCTCGGGCGACTTGGCGGCTTGGCTGCCGGACGGCAACATCGAATACCTGGGCCGGATCGATCATCAGGTGAAAATCCGTGGGTACCGGATCGAGCTGGACGAAATCGAGACGCAGCTGCTGAAGATCGCCGCCGTGCAAGAAGCCAAGGTGCTCGACCGCGACGACGCGAACGGCCATAAGCAGCTTGTTGCTTATTACGTCGCGGAAACGAGGCTGGCGGCGCATGAACTCAAGGAGGAGCTCGCCAAGCAGCTTCCGGGGTATATGATTCCTTCGCACCTCGTGCAGCTTTCGCGGATGCCGCTGACCCCGAACGGGAAAATCGACCGCAAAGCGCTGCCCGCGCCGGAGGAAGCCGCGGCCGGAGGAGCGGAATATGTCGCGCCGAGAACGCTGCTCGAAATGAAGATCGCCCGCGTCTGGCAGGATACGCTTGGCGTTCCGCAGGTCGGCGTAAAGGATAACTTTTTTGAGTTGGGTGGCAATTCGTTAAGTCTGATGAGGCTCGTTCAAGCCGTTTACGATGAAACGGACATCGAGATACCGCTGAACCGCCAATTCCACAATCTAACAGTTGAAGCCATGGCTTTCGGCGAGGGGGATCTGGGCCTGGATAAAGGGGGAGACTCCTTCATTAAGCTGAATAAAGCAGGAGATCTGAACGTGTTCTGCTTCCCTCCGGGCAGCGGCTTCGGCATCGGTTACCGAGAGCTCGCAAGCAGGCTCGACGGCCGGTTCGTGCTCTACGGCATTGATTTTATCGACGATGCCGTCGATTACGAGGCCATGCTGAACCGTTATGTGGACGAGATCGTCCGCATCCAGCCGGAAGGACCTTACGTGCTGCTCGGCTACTGCTTCGGAGGCAACCTGACGTTCGAGGTAGCCAAAACGATGGAGAAAAGAGGGTATTCCGTAACGGACGTGCTCATGTTGGACTCGTGGATTAAGGACACGCTGACGCCTTCCGAAACGTCGGAGAAAGAGCTTGAAGAAACGCTTGCCGATTTCGACGAAGAAGAGAAGGAATTAATGAGCAACCCGCTCGTGCGGGAGCGGGTTCATCGGAAGGTCAAAGCGACCTTGGCGTACGAAGCGCAGCTTATTAATTCCGGCACGATCCCGGCCAGGATTTACGAACTGATTGCGAAGGACAGCGAAGCGTTCCGCCTGGAGCACCAATTGCCTTCCTGGCGGGGGGCAACGACGCAAGCTTACGCCGATTACCGGCTGGAGGGCGCGCACGAGGAATTGCTGGAACTCGCGCGCGTGGAAGAAACGGCCGTCGTCATCCGGGACATCTTAGAGCAAGTCAAGCGGCGGATCGAAGCGGAGGCCGGGGTACTGCATGGAAGCTGACCGCCAGCCGTCTGTTCTAGAACAAGGCACAGCGGCGCCTTCCAAGCGCCAAACCGCTTACGCCGCCTGGAAAGCGTTCCGCTGGCTGATGTCCTATGTAAGCCGTCACAAAGGCTGGATGATCGTCGGTATCTTGTCCGCGATTGCCGCCGCCGTTATTGAGATATGGACGGGAAGTTTGATCGAGCAGCTGACCACCCAGGCCGAGAAGGGGGCGGGGCCAATCGTTCTGCAAATCGTGTACACGGTCTTTGTGGTCATCTTGATCGGTGTGCCGGCGAAGTTTTTCATGAGCTTCGGCGTGGAGCGAAGCAGCGCCTCTGCGGTGCAGGATATCCGCAACCATGTCATGCGTCATATCGGCAAACTCCCGGTCTCCTATTTGGAAAAGCAGCACTCCGGCGACGTATTGTCGCGGATCAACAACGACCTGCAGCTCATCCAGCAGTTTTTGATTCGGGACCTCGCCCAGTGGTTTTATCATCCGCTGTTATTCATCGGCTGTTTCGCTTATTTGATCTACCTCCAATGGGAGCTGATGCTGTACAGCCTGCTGTTATTTCCCGTAGCGCTGCTGGTTTCCCAATGGATCGGCAAGCAGTTGGAGCGGTTGACGGAGGAAGCCCAGGCGAACATGGGCCGAATGAACGTCAACCTCCAGGATACGCTTGGGGGTATGCCTATTGTAAAAAGCTACCTGCTATCCGGCATGTTATCTCGCTCCTACCAAGTGCTGCTGCAATTGACGGCCCAAAAAAAGCTGGCCGTGAAAAAGCGGGAAGCCTGGGTCAACCCGCTGCTTTCCACGCTGATGATCAGCCCGATCATTTTCGCCGTCAGTTACGGAAGCTATTTGATCTACAAAGGGCAGCTAGGCGCGGGAGAGCTGATCGCCTTCCTGTACTTGCTGAATCTGTGTCTGGAGCCGCTGGAGCATATTCCCGAGCTCATCACGCGGACGTTCGAAATGGCCGGTGCCCTGAGAAGGGTCTCCGAAATCGTCGAGCAGCCGACCGAAACGGAAAATGGCCGTTCGCTTCCGAAAGCGAGCGCCGCCCCCATCGAGTTTCAGAACGTAACCTTCGGGTATGAGGAGAGCTCCCCGATCCTGCGGAATGTTAGCTTCTCGGTGCCGGAAGGGAAGACGATCGCGCTTGTCGGAGCGAGCGGCGGAGGGAAGAGCACGGTGTTTAAGCTTGTATGCGGCTTTTATCCGCTTCCGGAGGACCAGGGCGAGATCCGCGTGTTCGGCAGCCTGATCCACGGCGCCGATCCGGAGCAGCTTCGGTCGCATTTTTCCGTGGTAACCCAGGATTCATATTTGTTTAGCGGCACGATCGCTGAAAATATCGGCTACGGGCGGGAAGTAGCGTCGATGGACGAGATTATCGAAGCCGCCAAAGCCGCTCAGGCGCATTCCTTCATTATGCAGCTTCCCGACGGCTACCAGACGTATGTCGGAGAGCGCGGAGGCTTTTTGTCCGGCGGGCAGCGCCAGCGCATTGCAATGGCCCGGGCTTTTCTGAAGGATGCTCCCGTTCTGCTGCTGGACGAGCCAACGTCGGCTCTTGATCCGGAGTCGGAAAGCGCGGTTCAGGAAGCGCTGGGCGTATTGATGAAGCAGAGAACGACGATGGTTATTGCCCACCGGCTTTCTACAGTACAAAACGCCGACGAAATTTGGGTCATGGAACAGGGGAGTATTGTTGAAAAGGGCACTCATGAGCAATTGCTGAAGATGAAGGGACTGTACGCCCAGTCATACTATCAGGAATTTACCGAGTCTGCCGAACGCAGGGAGGTGGCGTACACATGAAAAAGGGCGGATGGCTCTCGCAAGTGAAAGAACTCGGCTACTTGCTGATGTTTATGAACCGCAAGCGCAAAACCCAGTACGCCATTGGCCTGGCCGTGACGGCGCTCACCCAGACATTGTTCCTGATCGCCTTCAGCTTGGTCGTACATAACTTGGTTGATTTCGCCGTGTCCCGAGATACGTCCCTGATGGTGGAAGCCTTTATTATTTTGGGCGCGGCCTTGTTCCTGGAAAATGTGATTTCTCCCTGGTTCATTTACTTATACCAGCGCAGTGTCGAGCTGACTGTGCTGAATATCCGCGAACGTCTTTATGACAAGCTGTGCCGGGTGCGACCGAGATTCCTGGAGCAGACGCACCATGGGGACTTGCTGTCGCGGGTGAACAACGACGTAACGACCGTTGAGTTTACATTCTCGCAGGTTTACTTCGTTTTGCTGCTTCAAGTTGTCTTTTGCATCGGCTCCATTGTCTCCATGGTGTTGATCGATTGGCGGTTTGCCGGCGTATCCTTCGTCATTCTGCTGCTGTCCTCCGTGGTCAGCCTGAAATTTGCGCGGGATATTCGCGCCTTGTCCGAACAAGGCTTGCAAACGCTCGGTAAAATGACCGAAAAATTCAAAGATTTTATGGGCGGCATTCAAATTGTGAAGCTGTTCCGCATCCGCACGATTTACGGCCAGTACGAGGCGTTGAACGAACAAATGACGCAGACGCTTCGGCAAACCGCGCAGAAGAACGGCACGCAGGCTGCGGTGAATCATTTTATCAGCTACGTCACGTTCTGCGGCATCATCGTCATCGGCAGTCTTCTTTATGCCTACGGACTGATGGGAATGGGAAGCGTCGCCGCCCTGGCGGTTCTGCAAGTGAATCTGACGCACGCCTTGTTGAACTTGGGGATGGTTCTGTCGATGACCCAAAATTCGCTCGCGGGCGCTCACCGGATTCAAGAGGTACTAAGAGAGGAAGAGGAACCGGAGCGTTTGGGATCTCCTCACAGCGAGCTCGTGTCGGAGGCTGCGGTGGAGTTTCGCGATGTGGTATTTTCCTATCAGGCGGATAAAAAGGTGCTTATCGACATCTCCATGCAGGTGTTTCCCGGCCAGGTCGCCGCTATCGTGGGGGCCAGCGGCAGCGGCAAAAGTACGCTGATCAAGCTGCTGCTCGGCTTTTATCCTGTGGACAGCGGAGAAATCCTGCTCCAAGGCAAACCGTTCGGCCATTACACGCTGGACGAAATCCGCAGGCAGATTGCATACGTTCCGCAGGAGCCGTTCTTGTTTACCGGCACGATTGAGGAAAACATCCGCTACGGCAACCCGGATGCAACGGATGAAGAAGTGATCGAAGCGGCCAAAGCGGCGTACGCTCACCATTTCATTCAGGAACTTCCTGAACAGTATAAAACGCCGGTGGGAGAGAGAGGAGCGTCGTTGTCGGGCGGACAAAGGCAGCGAATTGCGATCGCCCGGGCGATTCTCAAAAACGCCCCGATTCTGCTGCTGGACGAAGCGACTTCCGCGCTGGATAACGAATCCCAGCATTGGGTACAGCAGGCCCTGAACGTATTGATGAAGGGGCGCACCACCATTCTGATCGCCCACCGTCTCAGCACCGTGGAACATGCGGATTTGATTACCGTCATGAACCAAGGGACGGTCGTCGAGCGGGGCCGCCATCAGGACCTGCTGGCGCTCGGGGGTTATTACGCCCGGCTGTACGGCTAGACCCGCTTTACGGCGGGCGGCTTCCTGCTTGCGAATGCGACAGAGTCTTTTAGTAATCCAAGGTATGACTTTATAACCGGTAATTACCAGAAAACGTAGACACGAAAAAGGAGGAAGAGTCCGAAGGAGCCGTTCCGGGAATGGCCTGCACGGTTCTTCTAAGAGTGACTAAGTGACATCTAGGTACAAAGCCTATCTATAAAGAATCTCTAAACCGGGAGTGTGTCGATGTGAGAGAGAATACCAACGAGCAATATGGATTAACGCAAGCCCAGCGCCGAATATGGTTCATGGAAATTATGAATCCGGGAACGTCCATCACGATGCTTTCCGCGACCTACCAGATTACGGGCGAGATCAACACACAGCTTCTGGAGCAAGCGGCGGCAGAGATCGTCAAAACCTATGACGTTTTCCGAATCCGCATTAGCGGGGATTTGCAAAATCCAACGCAGTGGTTCGAAGAACCGGAGAATGTCCAAGCTAGGATAAGCCGCCTCGAAATAGGCACAACCGAACAATTCTATGCTTGGGTGAAAGAAGTAAGCGAAAAACCGGCCAGCGTGTTCGACGAACACCTCTACCAATTTACGATTATCCATTTTGCGAACGGCCAAGTATGGCTCAATTTGACGGTAAATCATATTATCGCCGACGGCTTGTCCGTCAATGCTTTGCTGCATGCGGTGATGGAAAAATACCTGGAACTGCGCAAAGGCATCTCCAGCAGTTACCAGGCCCCTTCCTATCTGGATTATATTTCTGCGGAGCGTGAATATGAGCAATCGCAGCGTTATCAAAAAGGCAAGGAATACTGGCTGACGAAGTACAACACTTTGCCTGAAACGACCGGCATTAAATCGTATCCGCCATTCTCGATCGGCAGCGAATCCAATAAACTGGCCATCACTTTGGACGGTTCCCGGTATGAACGCATTCTGGCCTTCAGCGAACAATATCAGGTCAGCTTATATACGTTATTTCTGTCCGCCATGTACGCCTTATTGTACAAGCTGACCGACAGCACCGATGTTCCGGTCGGCACGGTTTTCGCCAATCGCACCAGCAAGAAGGAAAAAGAAACGATCGGCATGTTCGTCAGCACCGTGGCTACGCGGATCCGTCTGAATCCAGACAGGCACGTGCTTTCCTTGATCCAAACGGTTTCCAAGGAAAATACGGCGGATCTGCGGTATCAGAAATACCCTTATAACCAATTGATCCAGGATTTACGCGAACAACACGGCCGCAACGATCTTTCGGGGCTGTTCCGCACGTCTCTGGAATATCTGCCTTTGAAAATCGTGGAGTACGAAGAAATCAAGGTACGCCTGGAGGCTCACTTCGCTAGGCACGAGATGGACGATTTGCTGCTGCGCTTCGACCATATGCTGAATGAAGGCCATGTAATTCTCCATGCTTCCTATCGTACCGGCCTGTTCGAGACGGCCGAGATTGATCGGATTATGGAACAGTATGTAACCGTTCTGGACCAGTTCCTTCAGACTCCCGAACTGCCGGTACGCGAGATTTCTCTGCTGAGCGATGAGGAGAGACACCGCATTCTCAACGTTTTTAACCCGCCGGTGGCAGGGCTGAGCGAGGGAGAAGCGTTTCATCGGTATGTTGAAAAGTTTGCCCGGGAAATTCCGGATCATCCGGCAGTCGTCTACATGGACAAACAGCTGACCTACGGCGAATTGAACGAACGCGCCGAGCGGCTGGCTTCTCTCCTTCGCGAACAGGGCGTGGGAAGGGAAACGATTACGGGGATCTGGGCGGAGCGTTCGGTGGAACTGCTGGTCGGGGTGCTCGCCGTTTGGAAAGCCGGCGGAGCCTATGTACCGCTGGACCCCGATTATCCGGCGGAGCGGATTGAGTACATGCTCAGCGATAGCGATGCATCGGTGCTGCTTACGCAGCGTCATCTGTTGGAGCGGGCCGGAGGTTGGTTGGCAGATGAACGGCTGAAGCTTCAAGCTGTCTATGCCATGGACGATGAACAGATTTATAACGGGGATGCCTTAGCCGTGGAATTTGAATCTGCCGGTAGCGCCCCGCAAGACTTGGCTTATGTGATTTACACCTCGGGTACGACGGGACGCCCGAAAGGCGTCATGATCGAGCACGGTAGTCTCGTGAATACGGCGGATGCGTACCGTCGCGAGTACCGGTTGGATCAGTTTCCGGTGCGGCTGCTGCAGCTGGCCAGCTTCTCGTTTGACGTGTTCGTCGGAGACATCGCGCGGACGCTGTATAACGGAGGCACGATGGTGATTGTGCCGAAGGATGACCGGATTGATCCGAACCTCTTATACGGCTGGATTCGGGACCAAAACATTACGGTATTCGAATCGACGCCTGCGCTCATCCTGCCGTTCATGCAGCATATTTATGAAGAAAGGCTGGACGTTAGCTCCATGCAGTTGCTGATTACCAGCTCGGATGCTTGCAGTGTCACCGATTACCGATTGCTGCAGGAAAGATTCGGCGGACAATTCCGCATCATCAACAGCTATGGCGTTACCGAAGCGGCCATTGACAGCAGCTTTTACGGTGAGCCGCTGGATAAGCTGCCGCCGTCGGGTCATGTACCGATCGGCAAAGCTTGGCTGAACGCCCGGTTTTACATTGTCGATGCCGCGTTAAAGCCGGTTCCTGTAGGGGTTCCGGGCGAGCTTGTCATCGGCGGCGCCGGGGTGGCGCGCGGGTACTGGAACCGTCCGGGCCTAACCGCCGAGAAGTTTGCGGACAGCCCGTTTGTGCCGGGCGAACGTCTGTACCGGACAGGCGATTTGGCCCGCTGGCTGGAAGACGGCAACGTCGACTTCATCGGCCGGATCGACTATCAGGTGAAAATTCGCGGGTTCCGGATCGAACTCGGCGAAATTGAAACGGCCCTGCTGCGTTTCCCGGGCGTCAAGCAGGCTGTGGTGACCGACCGCACGGATGAGCAGGGGCAAAAGTATTTGTGCGGCTACGTGGCGGCGGATGCTTCCTTGCAGCTGAGCGATCTGCTGTCCCAATTGAAGCAAGAGCTGCCGGCCCATATGGTCCCGGCCCGGCTGGTGTCTCTTGATAAGCTTCCGCTCACGCCGAACGGCAAAATTGACCGTAAAGCGCTGCCTGAACCGACCGGAGAGGTAGAAACAGGCGGTGAGTATGTGGCTCCTCGCACAACGCTGGAAACAAGACTTGCTCTCATTTGGCAGCAGGTGCTGGGTATTGCGCGAGTTGGAGTCCAAGACGATTTCTTTGACTTGGGTGGTCATTCCTTGCGGGCCTCCACGCTGGTTTCCAAGATTCGGAAAGAGCTGCAAGTCGAGGTTCCGCTGCGGGAAGTTTTCCGCTACACCACGATCGAACAGCTGGCCCAAAGAATCGGCGGTTTAAGGCAGCAGGAGACGTATGAGATTACAAAGGCGGCTGAGGCCGAGTACTATCCGGTTTCATCCGAGCAAAAGCGTCTGTACGTCCTGCGCCAGCTTGACGGGGCCGAGCGCAGCTACAATATGTCGGCGGCGCTTCTTCTCGAAGGCAAGCTGGACCGCACGCGCGTCGAGCACGCGTTCCGGGCGCTGATTCAGCGCCATGAGACGCTGCGTACCGGGATCGAGCAGGTTCAAGGCGAGCTTGTCCAGCGCATCTATGACGAGGTGGAGTTTGCTGTAGATTATTTCCAAGCGAGCGAGTGGGAAGTGGACCAAGTGGTGGAAGCTTACTATCACCCGTTTGATCTGACCAAGCCGCCACTTCTCCGCATCGGCCTGATCGAAGTCGACGAGGATCGCCACATTCTGCTGTTCGATATGCACCATATCGTCTCGGACGGCATTTCGACAGCGCTGCTCTTCGACGAGTTCAGCCGCCTGTATCGGGGCGAGGAGCTGGCCCCGCTGCGCATTCAATACAAAGATTATGCCGTTTGGCAGCATTCCGAAGCTTACGGGCAGATGCTCCAGCCGCAGAAGGAGTATTGGCTGAAACAGCTGTCGGGCGAGCTGCCGGTCTTGGAGCTGCCGACGGACTTCCCGCGGCCTGCGGTGCAAAGCTTTGACGGCCGAACCGTGAAGTTTTATATCGAGAAAGATCGGACGGAGAAGCTGAAAGAGCTGGCGGCACGGACAGGGACGACCCTGTACATGGTACTGCTGTCGGCTTACACCATCCTTATGCATAAATATTCGGGTCAGGAAGATCTGATCGTAGGAACGCCGATTGCCGGAAGAACGCAGGAAGAAGTGCAGCCGATCGTAGGGATGTTTATCAACACGCTGGCCATTCGCAGCCGTCCGGAGCGTTCCAAGCCGTACCTTTCGTACCTGGAAGAAATCAAGGACATCACGCTCGGGGCTTTCGAACACCAAAATTATTTGTTCGAAGACTTGGTAGAAAGTCTTCACATTCCGCGCGCGACCGGCCGGAATCCGCTCTTTGACACGTTCTTCTCCCTACAAAATACGGAGAACGAGCAAATTGTCATCGAGGGGCTGGAGCAATCGTTTTATCCACTGGAAAACCAAACATCCAAGTTCGAGCTGCTCCTGGATATTTCGGAGCTGGACGGTCAGCTCGAATGCCGGTTGGAGTACGCTACGGCTTTGTATAAACAAGAGACCGCGGAGCGGTTCGCCAGACATTATGACAAGCTGCTCGAAACCATCGCAGCAGCGCCGGACGGGGATATTGCCTCGCTGGAAATGCTCACGGAGGAGGAAATCCGCGAGTTGGTGCGCGGTTTCAACGATTCGGAGGCGGACTACCCGCGGCAGCAGACGATTCACGGCTTGTTTGAAGAGCAGGCGGAGCTTTATCCGGACAACGTGGCCGCCGTCATGAACGAGCGGCAGCTGACCTACCGCGAGCTGAACGAGCGATCCAACCGCCTTGCGCGGAAGCTGCGAGAGACGGGAGTAGAAGCGGACCAGCTGGTAGCGATTCTGGCCGAACGCTCGCTCGATATGGTTGTCGGCATTCTGGCGATTCTCAAAGCGGGCGGAGCATACGTGCCTGTCGATCCCGACTACCCGGAGGAGCGCATCCGCTTCATGATCGAGGATTCGGGCGCGCCGTTATTGCTGATTCAAAAGCATCTGCACGAGAAGACCGACTTCGCAGGAACGCGCCTCGAATTGGACGATTTCGTTGGGGGCGACAGAGGGGCGAACTCCGCCGATGTGCGGGACGCTTCGAACCTGGAGCCGATTTCCGGGCCGGGCAACCTGGCTTATGTCATCTACACGTCGGGAACGACTGGCAGACCGAAAGGAACGCTGATCGAGCATAAGAACGTCGTGCGCCTCCTGTTCAACGACAAGAACCTGTTCGACTTCGGGCCGTCCGACACGTGGACGCTGTTCCACTCGTTCTGCTT
>NZ_JCBAIQ010000049.1:0-9046 GCF_059772165.1 Paenibacillus sp. TY11
TATGGAGTCGTATGGCCTCTACTTTGGTTTCAAATGTATACTCGTTAAATTTTGTTCCCTTTTTCGCCGGCATAAAAAATGCACCCCCTAGATTTCATCGGATCAACCAGGGGTTTATTCCAATGTCTATTCTAAGGGGTGCACTTCAGGTCACTGAAGGTCTTTCTAAAATTTATTTTAATGCAGATCCACTTGCTAGTAATAATGGTATGGATAAATTCAAAGAACATTTTTCAAGCAATTTAATGATTTCACTTGAGAATTGTGCAGACTACTTATCTGAACACAGTACTGAAGAAGTTGTTGAGGATGAGAGAATTCTTGAGTTACTTAAAGAAGTTTATGAACTTGAAGAATTCATAATTAACAGTAAATTACAGAATGAACTAGAGAAAATACTTATTTATCAACTAAACAATGTTAGAGATTCTTTATTAAAATATAAATTTTACGGCTCACAAGGTATTATTGACAGTGTTGCAACTACGCTAGGAACATTAATTTGGAATCGAGAGAAGATTGAACACAATAATGATAAAGGTACTGTTGAACGGATTTTTAAGCTTGTCGTAAAAATTAATTCAATTTTTAGTCTCAAGGATAATAGTATTAAATTAATAGGTGAAATTTTTAGAAAACTAACTGGTGGAGATAATTAATATCTCAAATAATATTGAGGTGGACTCGTAAGTTTTTCGGGTGACATCATAACTGTCACTACACCCGTAGAAGCTTATGTGTCGTTATCTTCGGACAGGGGTTCGACTCCCCTCGCTGAACAGGATAAAATGATTTTTCAAATCGTTAATACTTGTAAAATTAGGCATAACAATGATAAACAACAGGATAAATATAATAAAGATGTCTGGTATGCATGGATGTTTCACTATTATCTTGCAACAGTTCATGCACTCTTGCGTCTTAAAGATAACTAAGATTTTTTAAAAAAATTTGGTTGAGCTCCTTAAATATTTGTGAAAAACTCTGCTGGTTTATGCTAGCAGTTTTTTTGTATTTTTAATAAAGAACGTTTGTTCCTGCTATATTCTGTTCGTGCTGTGGAAATCAATATACATAGTGTTTATTTTCTATATAACGATCGTACTAGATACATAAAGGAAAAGAGGTGAGGTAAGGATGAAGAAATGCAAAGTGGAAATTAGAACGGTAATTAAAACTGTTCCGCATCCAGAACCGCAGAGGTTAGTTGACTTGTGGGCAATGATTGTTCTGAAGGAGATACTAGACCGGGAAAAGAGAGGTGAACTTAATAGTCGAAAAAATTAGCATATATAATAGAAGAGAAAATTTAAGCTTTCGGTAAAATGTGATACCACCCATGATACCGAAAGCTTTGAAGACTAAAGAAAAATCGTTAATTTAGCTGTGCGCAGAAATACATAAATCCTGTAATTAAGCGGATTTCCGTTTCGTTTGCGCCTAATCCAAATCGAGATGGAAGGTTCCATCGGATAATTTTTGCTATGCGAAGGTTATGATGGGGCTGAGGCAAGATAGTAACTAGGCGTTTATCCGTAACATAAAAAAGAGGCTGTCCTTCGTAGGAAGAAACTACGGATCAAGGACAGTCTCTTTTCATTCGCGTAGCCTGTGCTTCGGGAAAACATTCCGTTCCACCGAAGTAACGCCGGGCGGCAGTTGCAGATCAGGACTCCAGATAAACTTCATCAATGGATACATGGCGTTCTCTGGACAAATCTACATACTCATTATCGTTAATTTTCACTAAAGGTCTGAAGTAGTCAATTGGATTGTTCAGAATAATCGTTCCTGTCTGACCTGTGGTCAAAAGGACCTGCTTATTAATAAAATTCGGAAGCATGTGACGGATGAAGGCCTGGGTAGCTTCAGGGTTCAGATGTCCAAAACTCATGCTGTGCAGCTCGCGTAAAACGGCGAGTAGCTCCTGCTTCGTCTGATACACACGATTTGAAATCATAGCGCTATAGACGTCAGCAACAGCTGTTATGCTGGCAAAAGGATGAATCTCTTCCTTAAACAGTCCATGGGGGTATCCGCTTCCATCCTCACGCTCATGATGCTGCAAGGCGACGATTGCTGAAATTTCATCACTGGTCGAATTACGAATAATATCAAAGCCATAGAGGGAGTGCTTCTTCATTTCCTGAAATTCTTCAGGCGTTAATTTATCAGGCTTATTCAAAATGTCATCTGGTATCATGGACTTGCCTATATCGTGTAAATATCCGGCTTTACCTGCGGCATAAGCCTCTTCCTCTGTATATCCCAGCCATGTGGCAATGTAATATGAGAGTACACCTACTTGGAGAGAATGATTATACGTATACTGATCTCCCCGTTCCATAATTAACAGCATAGATACGACATCTTTTTGACGAGCCAGCTCTGTAACGAGGGGGCTGAATAGCTCATCAACTCGAGATTCATCAAATTTACCAGTTGCGGAAGCTTCGAGAAACATGCTCTCAAAGCCACGAATTGACTGCTCCATGAGGGGAACGGCGCGTTTGAGGGATTCGGGGGAAGCTGGAACATCGGGGGCAAAGTCAACCGGAATGCTCGCTGAACCCGCATCAATGTCGATATAATCGACACCATGCATAATGAGCTTGGAAATATCGTCATGCTGAAGCTCGGTGCCCTGAATCATAACAGGTACACCGTGCCCGTTGTATGTATCGGATTTAAGGCGATCTCCTGGCTTGGCATCGGTAACGTGAACTCTCATGTGCTAACCTCCTTTTTGTCGTAAATTTGTCGAAAATACGAAACAATCCTAATATATCAAGAATTATATGGGATGACAACGACTAATTTACTATTATTCCAAGCTGTAAAATAGGTCCTAGGAACCCATCTCCTCTCAGATACATACAGAAGGTGATGTCAATGCTTTTCACTATGTCTATGATGTGAGATTGTAGAGAGACTACAGTGTAGCTTAGGGTCTATGCCCACTCACATGTACCATATTGCTAAATAACATGATATGCTTAAACATTAGGAGCTCCAAAGTCGATATATAAAGTATAGAGGAGGGCGGTTATGGAGATGACGACTCGGCAAACGTTGACCATTTTGCATACCAATGATATCCATAGTCATTTTGGCAGTATGCCTTCGATAGCCGCGATGATCAATGAACGAAGAGCCGCATCAGGGGATGCGCTACTTGTGCTGGACATAGGAGACCACATGGACCGGATGGCCCCCGAAACGGAAGGAACGCTCGGTGGGGCAAATGTGGATGTGATTAATCTAACAGGATACGATGCAATTACGATCGGTAACAATGAAGGGCTGACTTTTACCCCGGATATGATTGAACAGGCATATGCGGGAATTCATTGTCCAGTCGTATGTGGCAATATGAGAGAGCGTGCCACGGGGATGAGCCCTTCGTGGATGAAAGAATCCCTTATTATGGACAAAGCAGGGATTAAGGTTGGTTTACTCGGTGTGACGGCTCCTTTTACAGAGTTTTATCAATTGCTGGGTTGGGATGCGCTCAATCCGTTTGAGGTGCTGGGTAAGCAGATCGCGGTACTGAGAAAGCATGTTGATGTTTTGGTTATGATGTCGCACCTGGGTTTACCTTCTGATGAAAAATTAGCGTCGCAGTTTCCTGAAATTGACGTTATTCTTGGTGGTCACACCCATCATGTGCTGAAGGAACCGCTATGGATCGGGAGCACAGCTTTATGTGGGGCGGGTAAGTTCGGAACGTTGCTAGGTGAAGTGACACTAACTCGTAACAATAGCCTTGAACCGTTTCGGGTCACGTCAGGTGGCGTAGTTCCTGTGGATCAGACGCTGCTGGACGAAAAAGTGGCATCGGCCATTGTGTTGCATCGCAGACAAGCAGAGCGCGCCATGGAGAGCACGGTGGCAGTGACGGATCGGGAATTGAAGATCGCCTATGATCAGGAGTCCCCTTTCGGGAATTTGCTGGCACAATCGGTGTCCCATTTTACAGGAACAGAAATTGCTCTCGTCAATGCGGGTCAACTGCTCGGCCCATTACCTCAAGGGGATATCAGCAAAGGAATGCTGCATTCTTTATGCCCTTCGCCGATTAATGCCTGTATTATGAAGTTACGGGGAAGAGACATTCGGTTGGCGCTGGAGCAGTCCCTGCTGCCTGAATTTGCGGACAAGCCCATGACGGGGTTTGGCTTCAGAGGTAAAGTGCTTGGCACGATGTGTGTGGAAGGTTTGGCAATTCAGTATGACCCGGGCCGTGCTCCTTATGAAAAAGTGACGGACATTCGTGTAGCGGGTCAACGTTTAGAAGAGCATAAGGAATACATGGTGGGCACGTTGGATATGTTCACTTTCAGAGCAGGTTATGAGGTGCTTGCGAACGGAACAGATCTCCGATATATGCTTCCAGAATTTTTACGGGATTTGATTGAAATGGAGTTGAAGCGTCCGGGCGCGATGGAAGAATGTTTTGCAGCTAGGTGGCTTCAGGTATCAAAACAATCGGGAGAGGATTAAGCTGCGACTGGTACCTGTTACATTATTGAGAGCCGGCATGAAGCTGGGCAAAAAAATATACAATGAAAATGGAATGGTGCTGCTCTCGGAAGGTGTTGAGCTTACTTCGCGATTGATTGAACGTCTAGGCCAAGTCGGTATTGGATATGTATACATTGAGGATGCTGTGACAGAAGATATCGTCATTCCTGAAATGATCCATGAACAGACGAGGGTAACGGCGCTACAGGAAATCAAAAAGCAGTTTCAGGGTCTGACATCCTACTCCGTAGATCATAAGCACAAATATTTTGGTAAGTCATTTTATAAGGTGATGGAATCCATTCTGGACGATATTGGAGGCCGTCAGGACGCCGTCATTATGTTGATGGATATCGGGGCCGCGGATCAGGATTTGTATCATCATTCTTTGAACGTATGTCTGTATTCACTTGTACTGGGAATATCTAATGGCTACGATAACAACCAGCTCATGGAGCTGGGAATAGGTTCACTACTGCACGATATCGGTAAAATGAAAATTTCGCCTCAAGTACTCTATAAGCCGGGCAAATTGACGGACGAGGAATATGAGCATATGAAAACACACACGGTGATGGGCTACAAGCTGCTTAAAGACGAACCCGGGATTCCCTTGTTATCGGCTCACTGTGCATTACAGCATCATGAGCGTATCGACGGCAGCGGATACCCAAACGGTTGGAAAAAGGATCAAATCCACGAATATGCGAAATGGATCGGTCTGGCGGACTCGTATGACGCGATGACAGCAAGTCGGATATACAAGCAGGCTTTGTTGCCTTATGAAGCGATGGAGGTGCTGTACGCCGGGGCAGGCACGTTGTATGAGCAGCGAATGCTGGAAGCCTTTCGTGACTGTGTAGCTATTTACCCCCTGGGGCTCTCTGTGTTGCTCAATACGGGGGAAGAGGGGGTCGTAGTGCGTATACACCCCAAAATCCCGCAAAGGCCCGTCATTCGTATTGTAAGGGACCGGGATGGGCAGGAATTGAAGGCGCCTTATGATGTGGATTTGTCCGTATCCCTTTCGGTTATGATTACAAACACACTGGGCGCTACTGCCGTTCCTTTCGGAGGAGTACACGTAGATTAGTAGATGTTGTGGAAGAAAGCATGCAGACACTTTACACATCATGATATGATAATTATACGTCTTTTGAGGTTAATAACAGAAATAAGGTGAAAACATAATGACAGTTCTACAAAATAACACACTACCCCAAATATCGCCAACGTATGATCCGTGGGACCCGATTGTCTCACTGCGTACACATGGTCGTCATTTGCTTACGAGTGTGGAAATGACCGTGACGCATCTGTGCAATATGCGCTGTGAGCATTGCGCTGTTGGTGACATGCTGGTTATGAAGGAGGCACCTTTCCTTCCTTTAGACCTAATGCTAAAGCGGCTGGATGAGGTCGAGCATCTGGAGACAATCAGTATTACAGGCGGAGAACCTGCTTTGCTCGATAAAACGGTGGATGAAGTGATCGTTCCGCTGTTGAAATACGCCAAAGAGCGCGGTATTCGCTCGCAAATCAACTCCAATCTGACGTTAGATATTCGAAGATACGAGAAGATGCTTCCTTATCTGGATGTGATGCATATTTCGTTTAACTATTTGAATGCTGACGATTTTTATGAAGTGGGTTTTGCAAATACCGGACGTCCGACTCCACGTGCGGGTGCTGTTCGCTTGTATGAAAAAATGATGGAGAATGCCCGCAGATTGAGCGAAATGGGGATGTTCATTTCAGCTGAATCCATGATTAATTATCGGACACACACGAAGCTGGAGGGCATTCATCAGTTGATCAACGAAATGGGTTGCCGACGGCATGAGGTTCATCCGATGTACGCGTCGAATTTTGCCTCTGCCTTGCCTGTGCTTTCACTCGACGATATGCGGAACTCTATTCATAAGTTGCTGGATGTACGTAATCAAGACATGTGGATGTTGTTTGGTACGTTACCCTTCTTTGCTTGTTCGGATCGGGAGGAAGACCGCAAGTTGCTTCGCCGCCTGCGCCAGGAACCGAATATTACAGTGCGAAATGATCCGGACGGAAGAAACCGCGTAAATGTGAATATGTTCACGGGTAGCGTGTATGTGACGGATTTTGCAGACATTCCGGCTTTCGGAAACATTCAGGAAGACAGTCTGGACGATATTTTCGGTGAATGGCTTAATGAGCATCCGCTGAATCAGACCGTGAACTGTCATTGTGATGCCGCTGCCTGTTGCGGGCCGAATCTACTCGTAGCGGATATGTATTACAAGGGAGTAGACTTTAAATCAAGAAAAGCATTACAACTATGAGCATTTTTGCATGATTCCAAATAGCGGCTTCCAATCATTAATATCTGGATTGAAATGCCTGCAAGTCAAATGATGCAAAATGCAAACTATAGAAATGGGGAGTTCGTATTGGATGGTCATACCGAGTTTCATTGGGGATTGCTAGCTGTGAATCTCCTCTTGGTACTGCTGCTTGTCTTTCTAAACGGTGTATTTGTGGCCGCAGAGTTTTCGCTGGTCAAAATGCGCCAATCCCGATTGACGCAGCTCCAAAGCGAGGGGCATCGCCTGGCAGGCTATGCACTAAAGGTGAACCAAAAGTTGGATGCTTATCTGTCTGCCACCCAATTGGGCATTACGCTGGCTTCATTGGGCTTGGGCTGGATTGGTGAGCCAGCAATATCCGGCTACCTGATAGAGCCACTCATGCACAAACTCGGTGTAACTGACGGTACACTGATTACAACGGTATCCGTTGTCATCGGATTTTGCATAATTACCTTTTTGCATATTGTATTGGGCGAGCTGGCTCCAAAGTCTTTAGCGATTCAGAAGACCGAAGGTGTGGCGTTGTTTTTATCAGCTCCATTGCTGCTTTTTTATAAGATCTTTCTGCCTGTGATCTGGGTATTGAATGCTGCGGCAAACTTGCTGTTGCGGGCATTCGGCATTCAGCCGGCGAGTGAAGCCGAAGCGGCTCATTCGGAGGAAGAGATTCGTATATTGATGAACCAGAGCGCCAAAAGCGGTGTTATTGATAAGGACGAAATCAAGCTGATGGATAATATTTTTGATTTTTCCGACTTACTTGCCCGTGAAATCATGCTGCCGCGTACGGATATGGATTGTTTGTATACGAATTTGTCGTTTAAGGAAAATTTGAAGATTATCAGCGAAACCAAGCACTCCCGCTACCCGGTAGCGGTTGAGGATAAAGACCAGATTATCGGTTTCGTTCATATTACGGATCTTCTGCTAGCTGAGCAGGGAGAGCAACTGGATCTAGCCTCGGTGGTACGTCCTATTTTGAATGTGCCTGAGTCCATGGAAGTGAGTCACGTGCTGCGCCTTATGCAGAAAAAACATTCCCAAATGACTCTCGTGGTAGATGAGTACGGCGGAACGGCCGGGCTGCTGACAGCGGAGGAAATTTTGGAGGAAATCGTCGGGGATCTTTATGATGAGTTTGAGGATGAACGCCCGAGCGTGGAAATGAAGGAGAACTTCATTTCTGTGGACGGTCGTATGCTCATTGAGGATGTCAATGATTTGACTGGAGTGAACATTGAAGACGATGAGGTGGATTCCATCGGTGGCTGGCTGTTCAAGGAATTGGAAGGCAGTCCGGTGAAAGGGAAGAAAATTGAGTTTTATAACCTGACCTTTGAGGTGGAGGAAGCAACTAGGCTTCGCATAATGAGAGTGAAGATTCACCGCAAGCCTGTGATTGGAGATGAGCTTTCTACCGATGAATCCTGATCCACAGAGATAGGTACGATCAGTTCAGGTATGTAAGTTATTATAGATTGCTGAAGAAAGAGCCTTTAGATCCACGTTACCGTGGTTTTGTTATTATCCCTTTTGAGTAGACAGTTAGGAATAAGCCCCTTACTGTATATACTTAGGAGGGATTTTTTCATGGGGAAGATTAAAAATACGTATAGTCAGGAATTCAAGTTGGAAATTGTGAACATGTACTTGGAAGAGGGAAAAACCTCCTATCAACTATCCAAAAGTCTGAATCTGGATGCGAAGATGATTCGGCGCTGGGTTCATGCCTTTCGGGAAGAAGGGATTACAGCCCTCAGCGAGCGTAGAGGAAGCAAAACCGGTACGGGAAAAGGACGTCCCCGGACGAAAGGGTTGAGTCTGGAGGAGGAAGTCGCAAGACTTCGAATGGAGAATGCATTCTTAAAAAAGCTGCGGGAATTCCAAAGGGGGTGAGCAACCATCAAACCTATGTCGCTGTATGCGTCGTTCTCCGGAAAAATCAAGGAAGCAACAAGAAGACGAACAGATCTTGGATTGGTTGAAGGAGGGCTACCACGCCGTGAAAGGGATCTATGGTTATCCGCGAATGACAGCTTGGCTTCGTCGCCAGTACGCCTGCAAGGTGAATCACAAGCGGGTTTACCGACTGTTGAAGCAAGCGGGTCTACAATCCCGGATACGCAGAAAGAAACGCTTCTTTAAACCTGTCTGTGAAGGAAATAAGGCGGAGA
>NZ_JCBAIQ010000050.1:0-8514 GCF_059772165.1 Paenibacillus sp. TY11
GCCGTCGTATTTCATTTGGCTGGAGCAGATGCCGCTGACACCGAACGGTAAAATCGACCGCAAGGCGCTGCCGGCACCGGAAGGCAGTCTGCAAAGCGGAGCGGATTATGCAGAGCCGCAATCCGCGCCGGAACGGGCACTTGTAACGATCTGGCAGTCAGTCCTGGGCGTGCCAACCGTCGGTATCTTGGACAATTTCTTTGATCTGGGCGGCGATTCGATCAAGGCGATTCAAATCGTATCCCGTGCGTTCCAGGCAGGCTACAAGCTGGATATGAAGGATCTTCTTCGGTATCCAACCGTCGCAGCACTGGCACCGCATATGCACGAGGTAAGTCGTATGGCAGATCAGGGAGAAGTGAGCGGGGAAACGGCTTTGCTTCCAATCCAGCACTGGTTCTTTGAACAGGAGCAAGTAGACACGCATCACTTTAATCAGGCGATTATGCTGCACCGGGAGCAGGGCTTTGACGAAGCTGCTTTGCGTCAGGCGCTTATCCAGTTGACGGAGCACCACGATGCACTGCGGATGGTGTTCAGGAAGACCGAGCAAGGCTATGAAGCGTGGAACCGCGGAATACAGGAAGGCGAGCTGTATCATCTGGACGTGCTGGACTTCAGGGCTTTGACGGATGAAGCCATGCTGAGCGCGACGATTGAGGCGAAAGCAACTGAAATTCAAAACAACATGAACTTGTCCGAGGGACCGCTGGTAAAGCTGGGTCTGTTCCGTTGCCCGGATGGAGATCATTTGCTGGTGGCGATCCATCATTTTGTGGTCGACGGCGTGTCTTGGCGTATTTTGCTGGAGGATTTGGCATCCGGCTATGAGCAGGCTTTACGGGGCGAGTCTGTCCGTTTTCCTAATAAGACAGATTCCTTCCGTTTGTGGGCTGATCAGCTGTTAGCTTATGCGAGCAGCACAGCACTGGAGAATGAGCGTGCGTATTGGCAGCAGATTGAGCAAGCAGGGAAGATTCAAGCATCCTTGCCTAAGGATTACACTCGTAAATCTAAGGCGAAGCCGCAGCTTCGCGATGATCGGACACTGACAGTAGCATGGACGGTAGAAGAAACGGAGCAATTCTTGAAGCAAGCGCATCGTGCCTATAATACGGAAGCGAACGATCTGTTGCTGACAGCTCTGGGAACCGCTATTCAGGAGTGGGCAGGCATCCGTCAGGTGCTTGTGAATCTGGAGGGTCACGGACGGGAAGCTATTGTGCCAGACATGGATATTACACGTACGGTCGGTTGGTTTACCAGCCAATTCCCAGTTGTGCTGGATATGGGCGAGGACCGGAATGTGGGACGACGTGTCAAGAACGTCAAGGAAGGGCTGCGTCGGTTGCCGCACAAAGGAATTGGATACGGGATTTTGAGATATCTTTCTGCGCTTAGGGAAGGGGAAGCCGCTTTTGTCGCCGAGCCGGAAATCAGCTTTAACTATCTCGGACAATTCGATCAGGATTTGAAAAATAATGCATTCCGCATGTCTCCCTATTCCATTGGGGCATCCATTAGCGACACTCTGACCAAACGTTATGCCCTTGATATCAACGGCATGATTACGGGCGGTGCGCTGGAACTGACGATCAGCTACAGCAACAAAACGTTCATGAAAAAATCAATCAAAAAGCTGGCTGATCTGCTGCAGGAGAGCTTGCGTGAGGTATTGGCTCACTGTGTGGCCAAAGAGTTGCCAGAGCTGACACCAAGCGACTTGTCCTTCCAAGGACTGACGACTGGAGAACTGGATCATATTGTAGAGCAGACGGCTGCTTCAGGAGAACTGGAAAACATTTATTCGTTAACACCCATGCAAAAAGGCATTCTGTTCCACGGCTTAATGGAACCGCAATCCGGGGCGTATTTTGAGCAGGCGACATTTGATCTGCAAGGCAGCTTTCAAGTGGAGGCTTTTGCCGAAAGCTTAAATCAGCTGGTGGAGCGCCATCAAATATTCAGAACGAATTTTTATAGCGGATGGAATGAGCAGCCTTTACAGGTGGTGTACCGCCACAAACATGCCGGATTCCGTTTTGAAGATGTGCGTTCGATAGAGCAAGCAGAGCTGGACGCGTACATTGCTGATTTTGCAGAGCGCGACAAAGCGGAAGGCTTTAATTTCAGCTCAGGCGAGCTGATGAGAGTATCGATATTACGTACGGGCGAAGAGTCCTATCGTTTTGTGTGGAGCTTCCATCATATTTTGATGGACGGATGGTGCTTGTTCCTGGTTGTGGGGGAAGCATTCAATACGTACTTTGCCCTACTCGAAGACCGCAAGCCGGAGCTTACCCCGGTAACGCCATACAGTGAATATATTGAATGGCTGGAGCGGCAGGACAACGTAGAGGCTGAACGGTTCTGGAGTAACTATTTTGCTGGTTTCGAGCAGCAGACGGTATTGCCTCAGGCCAAACAACTGGACGGTCACGCTAAAGAATATGAAGCGGACAAACTTTCGTTTACGCTGGGCCGTGAAGTGACGGAACGGATGAACAAGCTGGTTAAACAGCAGCAAGTGACGGTCAACATACTTCTGCAAGCAGCGTGGGGCGTTGTGCTGCAACGGTATAACAACAGTCGGGATGTGGTAGTTGGCAGTGTCGTATCCGGCAGATCAGCGGATATTCCGGGCATCGATAAAATGATTGGTTTGTTCATTAACACAGTTCCTGTACGAGTTCACAGTGAGAAAGATATTACGTTTGCTGCGTTAATGAAGCAGATACAGGTGCAGGCACTAGCTTCCCGTGCCTATGAAACCTATCCGTTGTATGAAATTCAGGCCCTAACAGAGCAAAAACAGGACCTGGTGAACCATATTATGGTGTTTGAAAACTACCCGGTGGAACAGCGCATGGAGCAAATGGGTAGCCGTGACACGAACGGTTTTACGATTGCCAATGCTTCAATGTCAGAGCAAACGAACTATGATTTTAACATTACAGTGGTGCCAGGCGATAAAATGGATATTCATTTGGAATTCAACGCGCTGGTGTTTGAACGTGCAGCTGTAGAGCAAATCCGCGAGCATTTGCTGCATATTATTGAAGAAGCGATTAACAGACCAGATGCGCTGGTAGATGAGCTTGAGCTGGTGACTGCTGCGGAAAAAGCAAAAATCATCGACGGTTTTGGATCCGTAGGCGTATCTGCATGGAGTGATGAAAAGCAATCAGAAGGGGTGTTCCACGCCTATGTGGAAGAACAGGCGCAGCTTGTGCCGGATCACGTGGCAGTTGTATACGAGGAGCGGCAGCTTACGTACCGCGAGCTGAACGAGCGTGGGAACCAACTTGCTCGTAGATTGCGGAATGAAGGCATTGGGCGAGAGTCCATTGTTGGTATTTTGAGCGGGCGCTCGGTGGACATGCTGATCGGCGTATTGGCAGTATGGAAAGCCGGAGGTGCATATGTACCGTTAGATGCGGATTATCCGTCCGAACGTATTCGCTTTATGCTGGAGGACAGCGGTGCAACAGTGCTGCTGACGCAAACAGGCTTGCAGGAGCGTGCACAGGCATGGCTGGAGGAAAGCCGACAGGCCTTGACCGGAGGGCAGTCTGAGGGCGAGTTGGAGACAGCGGCTGGCGCTGAAACGATGGAATTAGTTACTCTCCATGGAAACCTGAATGGAACAGCAGATTTGCCATCTGATAGCGAAGTAGCATCCGAACCCGCAACGGGACTGCGTCTGCATACTGTACTGGCGCTGGACGATGAGTCGCTGTACACCGGGGATACCGCGGATGTGGAGCACATCAACGAACCGCAGGATCTGGCGTATGTGATTTACACCTCCGGAACAACGGGACGTCCGAAGGGCGTCATGATCGAGCATCGCAGTCTGGTAAACACAGCCGCGGCCTATCGCCGGGATTACCGTCTGAACCAGTTCGCGGTACGGCTGCTGCAATTGGCGAGCTTCTCCTTCGACGTGTTCGTCGGGGATATTGCGCGGACGCTTTATAACGGCGGCACGATGGTTATCTGTCCGAAAGACGACCGGATTGATCCAAGCCGTCTGTACGCCTGGATTCACGATTACCAAATTACGGTGTTCGAATCAACACCGGCCTTGATCGTACCGTTCATGCAGCATGTGCATGAACACGGACTGGACATGAGCAGTCTAGAGTTGCTGATCACCAGCTCGGACAGTTGCAGTGTGACCGATTATCGAGTGCTGCAAGAACGGTTTGGCGCAGATATTCGCATTATTAACAGCTACGGCGTCACAGAAGCGGCGATCGACTCCAGCTTCTACGATGAAGAACTGTCGAAGTTGCCAAGCAGCGGCAGTGTCCCGATTGGTCAGGCGTGGCTGAACGCACGCTTCTACATCGTGGACAGCCAGCTGAATCCGGTGCCGATCGGCGTACTGGGCGAGCTATGCATCGGCGGTGCCGGGGTGGCACGCGGGTACCTGAACCGTGCGGACCTGACGGCCGAGAAATTCGTAGCGAACCCGTACGTACCGGGTGAACGATTGTACCGCACAGGCGACTTGGCACGGTGGATGCCGGACGGCAATGTGGACTTTATCGGCCGGATGGATGATCAAGTGAAAATCCGGGGCTACCGGATTGAGCTGGGCGAGATCGAAACAGCGATCCAGCGGGTGCCGGGTGTGCGTCAAGCCGTAGTGATCGACCGGACGGACGAGCGTGGACACAAGTATTTGTGCGGATACATCACGGGAGAACCCGAGATGCGGATCGAGGAGGTACAGGCGCAGCTGGAAGCAGGACTGCCAGTACATATGGTTCCTGCACGCTTGATACGTCTGGAGACCTTGCCACTGACGAGCAACGGCAAAATCGACCGCAAGGCCTTGCCGGAGCCGGAAGAAAGCATCCATACCGGCGCAGCCTATGTGGCACCGCGTACGGCGGTCGAGCAGGTATTGGCTGCGGTATGGGCCGGAGTGCTCGGCGTAGAAGCGGTAGGCACGCAGGATAACTTCTTCGAGCTGGGCGGCGATTCGATCAAGGCGCTGCAAGTATCGTCCCGCTTGCTGCAAGAAGGCTATCGACTGGATATGAAGGACCTGTTCAGCAATCCGACGGTGGCGTCACTTAGTCCTTCGCTTCGTACAGATGGCAAGATCGCCAGTCAGGAAGAGGCAGTAGGCCAGGTAGAACTGACACCCATTCAGCGGTGGTTCTTTGAGCAGCAGCCGGTTGACCTGCATCACAGCAACCAGGCGATGATGCTGTATCGAGCTGGGCGCTTTGACGTAGATGCGTTGCGCTGTACCATGGAACGTATTGTCCAACATCATGACGCATTGCGTACTATATTCCGCGAGACGGAGCATGGCTATGCCGCTTGGAACCGCAGTGTGGAGGAGGGCGAGTTATACACGCTGGAAATCGTAGATTTTAGCGGAGTTGAAGACGAATCCACCGCTGTAGAAGCTAAGGCGAGTGAAATTCAAGCGAGCATTCATTTGAGCGAGGGTCCACTTGTGAAGCTCGGTCTGTTCCATTGCGATGAAGGAGACCATTTATTAATCGTCATTCATCATTTGGTCGTGGACGGTGTATCGTGGCGTATTTTGCTGGAGGATTTGGCAACCGGTTATGAGCAGGCTGTTGCAGGTAAGACGGGCAAAGCTATTCGACTGCCACATAAAACAGATTCGTTCCAGACCTGGGCCGAGCATCTGTCAGCCTATGCAAACAGTGCGACGATGGAGCGGGAGCTTGCTTACTGGCAGCATATCGAACAAGCAGAAGCCAGCCTGGCCAAGCCTTTGCCAAAGGATTTTGCGAATGACAATGCACTGCTTGGAGACAGTGAGGTTGTCACGGTCCGCTGGACGAAGCAGGAAACGGATCTGTTACTCAAGCAGGCTCACCGCGCTTATAACACGGAAATGAATGATCTGCTGCTGGCTGCACTCGGCAAAGCCGTCTATGACTGGTCCGGCTCCGAACGGGTGCTAGTTAACCTGGAGGGCCATGGACGGGAAGCCATTGTACCGGATGTGGATATTACGCGCACGGTTGGCTGGTTTACGAGCCAGTTCCCGGTTGTACTGGATGGAAGTCTGGGACAAGGCGGAAATACCGCTCGTTTGATCAAACGGGTGAAGGAAGGGCTGCGTCATATTCCGCAAAAAGGCATTGGCTACGGTATTTTGCGATACCTGTCCAACACCGATGCTTTCGCGCAAGCAGGTGTGAAGCTCCATGTGGACCCAGAAATCAGCTTTAACTATCTGGGCCAATTCGATCAGGATTATAGTGGAAACGATCTGGAGCCTTCCGCTTATTCCATCGGTGTGCCTGTGAGTACGAACGCCTCTATGGATTTTGCGCTGGATATCAATGGATTGATCGAGGATGGCGAGCTGGTCTTCACCATTCGCTACGGCACCACGCAATTTCGTCATGAAACGATTGCACGGCTCGGAGAGCTGCTGGCATCCGGCTTGCGTGAGGTGATTAACCATTGTGTCGCCCAAGACAGAACGGTGTTGACATCAAGTGATGTCCTGCTAAATAACGTCACGCTGGACGAGCTGGAGCAGCTGGTGGAAGATACGCGAGATCTGGGTGAGCTGGAAAATGTGTATGCCTTGACACCGATGCAAAAGGGCATGCTCTTCTACAGCCTGATGGATGAGGATTCGGCGGCTTATTTTGAGCAGGCCACCTTTGAGTTGCACGGACGTTTTGATGTGGTCACTTTCGGCAAGAGCTTTGATCTGCTCGTACAACGTCATGAGGCATTGCGGACGAATTTTATCAACTCCTGGAAGGATGAGCCAATACAGGTCGTTTTCCGCAATCGCAGCGGAGAGTTATACTATGAAGACCTGCGCGGACTGGAAAAAGAGGAATGCAAAGCTCGTGTTGAGGCATTTACCCTTGCGGATAAAGCCAAAGGTTTCCGTCTGACGGAGGATGCGCTCATTCGTATCTCCATCCTGCAAACTGGGGATGAAACGTATCACTTTATCTGGAGCTTCCATCACATTTTGATGGATGGCTGGTGCCTGTCCTTTATGACACAGGAGGTATTTGGCAGCTATCTGGCACTTCGTGCGGGTCAAGAGCCTGTGCTTGAGCCTGTCACGCCGTTCAGTCGCTTTATTGAATGGCTGGAGCGCCAGGACCGTGATGTGGCTTTGCAATACTGGAACGATTATCTGGCGGGCTATGAGCAGCAAATTATGCTTCCGCAGCAAACCACACAGCCTAAATCTGCACAAGCCGGGGAATATGTCGCCGGAGAACTGGATTGCGACTTCCAGCCGGAGCTGGTCGCTCAGATTCAGCGGGTGGCGAGACAAAATCAGGTGACGATCAATACGCTGATTCAGACGGTATGGGGCGTCTTGTTGCAAAAATATAACAACAGTCCGGATGTTGTATTCGGCGGTGTTGTATCCGGTCGTCCAGGTGATATTCCGGGTGTGGAGTACATGATCGGATTGTTCATTAATACGATTCCAGTGCGCGTGCAGTCTGAAAAGGACGAAACCTTTGTAGACTTGATGAAACGAACACAGCAGCAGGCGCTGGATTCTAATGCGTATGATGCGTTCCCGCTCTATGAAATTCAGGCACTATCCGAGCATAAACGGGATTTAATTAACCATATTATGGTATTTGAAAATTATCCGGTGGAGCAGCAGGTAGAGCAACTGGGAAGCGATGGGCAGGAACCATTTACGATTTCGAACGTGGTGTCTACAGAGCAAACCAACTACGATCTGAACGTGGTCGTTATGCCGGGAGAAGGCATAAAAATTCGTTTTATGTATAACACGCTCAGCTTTGATCAAACAGGCATTGAGCGTCTGTATGGACATTTTGCCCGCCTCTTGGAGCAAATTTCGCTCAACCCAAATGTTCGGGTTGAAGAGCTGGAATTGGTCACAGAAGCGGAAAAACAACGGATTACAGGAGCGTTTAATGACACCGCTTGTGCATATCCGTACAATCAGACGATCCATCAGCTGTTCGAGGAACAGGCGGCACGGACATCAGATCAGGTGGCATTGGTGTTTGGAAATCAGAGTCTGACTTATCGGGAGCTGAATGAACGGGCGAATTCATTGGCACGAATGCTTCAAGCACAGGGAGTAGGACCTGACAAGCTGGTCGGCCTGATGGTGCAGCGCTCATTGGAAATGATCGTAGGTCTGCTGGCCGTTCTAAAAGCAGGCGGTGCTTATGTGCCGATCGATCCCGAATTTCCGTCATCTCGTATTGAATACATGCTGGAAGACAGCGAGGCCGCAGTGCTTCTGACCAGTCGTGATCTGGCAGAAGAGCATCATTGCAATGCCAATATCGTGTTTCTTGAGGATAAAGAATTGTATCAGGGAGAAAGCGGCAACCTGGAGACGATTGCCCGCCCAGAGCATTTGGCTTACGTCATCTATACCTCTGGTTCGACTGGAAATCCGAAAGGAGTTATGCTGCAGCATCGCTCGGTACTCAACTTTATTACAGGAATGCGCGAAGCAATTGACTTTGAAGCGAGCCA
>NZ_JCBAIQ010000051.1:0-7986 GCF_059772165.1 Paenibacillus sp. TY11
TGAAAAGCTGCCTCACTATATGGTACCTTCATACTTTGTACAGCTGGAGTCCATGCCACTGACACCGAACGGCAAAATAGACCGCAAGGCATTGCCAGCACCCGAAGGCAGCCTGCAAAGCGAAGGGGATTATATAGAACCACGCACAGCACTGGAGCAGATGTTGGTTTCGGTGTGGCAGTCGGTATTGGGTACGAAGAGAGTTGGGATTCTGGACAATTTCTTCGATCTGGGCGGCGATTCAATCAAAGCGATTCAAGTATCCTCCCGATTGCTGCAAGCTGGCTACAAGCTGGAAATGAAGGATCTATTCCAATATCCTTCCGTTTCGCTGCTGAGTGGTCACGTACACAAGGTTAGCCGTACAGTCGATCAGCAGGTAGTGTCCGGGGCGGTTCAACTGACCCCGATTCAGCAATGGTTCTTTGGACTATCCTCAGCGGAGCCGCATTATTTTAACCAGTCGGTGATGCTGTATAGAGCACAAGGCTTTGACGGAACTGCACTGCGTCAAACGGTGGTTAAAATCACCGAGCATCACGATGCGTTGCGCACCGTTTTCCGTCAGACTGAGCAGGGGTATGAAGCATGGAACCGTGGCTTAAACGAAGGTGAGCTGTATAGTCTGGACATTGTCGATTTGACGAATGTAGCAGACCCCGAAGTTATGATGACGGCGATGGAAGCGAAAGCGAATGCCATCCAAAGTTCGATCCGTCTGGATGAAGGACCACTGTTGAAGCTGGGATTATTTCATTGTGCCGATGGGGATCATCTGTTAATTGCAGTTCACCATTTGGTGGTAGATGGCATTTCATGGCGGATTGTGTTCGAAGATTTTGCAACCGGGTATGAACAGGCCGTTCAGGGAGAAGCCATTCGTCTGCCATACAAAACGGATTCATTCTCCGCTTGGGCAGAGTGTTTGTCCCGATACGCGAATAGTCCGGCCATGGAATCGGAACGTGAATACTGGCAGAACCTTGCCCAAACGGAACTCGCATCGTTACCTAAGGATCATGAGAGAGCGGAAGGACAGCATTCTCTGTTGAGAGACAGTGAGACCGTGACAGTGGCCTGGAGTGAGCAGGAAACACGACTATTGCTTCAGGAGGCACACCGGGCGTATAACACAGAGGTCAATGATCTGCTGTTAACTGCACTCGGCACAGCATTGTACAACTGGAGCGGTCAAGAGCGCGTGCTGGTCAATCTCGAGGGACACGGTCGGGAAGCGATCATTCCGGATATCGACATCACACGTACGGTGGGATGGTTTACAAGCCAATATCCGGTGCTGCTCGATGTTGACGGAAAGGTAGAAGTGGGACAGCGAATCAAGCGGGTGAAGGAAGATTTGCGTCATGTACCGCACAAGGGCATTGGCTACGGTATTTTGAAATATTTGTCTCAGGATGCGAACCTAGAAGCATTGACGTTCCAACCCGAAGTCAGCTTCAACTATTTGGGACAATTTGATCAGGATGTGGACAATAGCGATATCGTGTTTTCTTCTCATAAGGGCGGAGAGCCGATAAGTGGCAGCTTCCTTTTGGAGCAGCCACTTAATATAAACGGAGCAGTCACGGCGGGCGTATTGACTCTGGAAATTCGCTATAACAGCAAAGTGTATCACAAAGAGAATGTGGAGAAATTCGCAGGCTTGCTTCAGGAAAGCTTACGGGAAATCATAGTTCATTGCGCTTCCAAAGAACAGAGCGAGCTGACGCCAAGTGATGTGCTGTTCAAAGGCTTGACGCTGGAGCAGTTGGAACAACTGGCCGCGCAAACAGCCCATGTGGGAGAACTGGAAGATGTTTATACGCTCTCGCCTATGCAAAAGGGAATGCTTTTCCATAGTTTGATGGAGCCGGAGTCGGGCGCGTACTTCCAGCAGGTCTCGTTTGATTTAATGGGTAGCTTTGACATGAATGTTTTTCGTAAGAGCCTAGATGTGTTCATACAGCGGCATGAGGCGTTGCGGACGAACTTCCATACCTTGCAGGATCAGGAGCCCTTGCAGTTGGTATTCCGTCACAAAGACAGTGAGCTTTCCTTCGAGGATCTGCGCAATATGGAGGAAGCGGAGCGAAAGACGTATATCCAGAGCTTTAAACTGCAAAATCAAGCTCGAGGCTTTAAACTGGATACCGACACGCTAATGCGCATAAAGGTTTTGCGGACAGGAGAAGAAACGTATCACTTGGTCTGGAGCTTCCACCATATTGTGATGGATGGCTGGTGCTTGTCGCTGGTCACAGGTGAAGTGTTCGGTACGTACTTTACGCTTCTAGAACAAAAGCAGCCGGAGTTTACAGCGGTCACATCTTATGGAGAATACATCAAATGGCTCGAGCGTCAGGATGAACGTGCGGCAAAAGACTACTGGAGCAGCTATCTGGCAGGCTTTGAGCAGCAGACTTTGCTACCTGGAAAAGATGTCTCCCGGAAGGAACAGGCCGAAGACGACGAAGAGTATTTAACATCTTCAGCAGCTAAGTCATCTGAATATATTCCTGAACAACTAACGCTTGAGCTGGACAGTACATGTAGTGAAGCCATGCACCGGATTGCAAAGCAGCAGTGGGTCACGATCAATACGCTGATACAGAGTATATGGGGCCTCATTTTACAGAAGTACAACAATAATGAGGATGTAATTTTTGGTAGTGTCGTTTCTGGTCGTCCGACTGACATCAATGGCGTGGAGAACACGATCGGTTTGTTTATTAATACGATCCCGGTTCGGATTCAAAGCGAAAGGAACACCACCTTTGCAGAAGTCATGCGGAAAACGCAGGAACAGGCACTTGCTTCGGGGAGGTATGACAGCTTCCCGTTGTATGAAATTCAGGGGTTGACCGACCAGAAGCAGAACTTAATCAATCACATTATGGTATTTGAAAACTACCCGGTGGAGCAGCAGGTCGAACAGATTGGAGAGGTACAGCCGTCTGCTTTTGAGATTACGAATGTAGAGGTTGTTGAACAGACGAATTATGATCTGGACTTGATGGTGATACCGGATGAAGTGTTCAAAATCATATTCCGATATAACGCCAATGTGTACGATCGGGCTACGGTGAAGCGCATGCAAGGACATGTGTTACATGTGATCGGGCAAGTTGTAGAGAATCCACATATTCGAGTTGACGAGCTGGAACTGGTGACACCTGAAGAGCAGGCGCAAATCCTTGGGGTTTGGGGAGAGACGGTAGTAGATTATCCGCAGAATCAGACGCTAAGCACACTGTTTGAGGAACAGGCGGCGCGAACTCCGGATCAGGCGGCCGTGCTGTTCGGAGCAGAGACGCTGACCTACGGTGAGCTGAACGAACGGGCAAATCGTCTGGCACGGACGTTACGTGCGGAAGGAGTGGAAGCGGATCAGCCTGTAGGCATTCTGGTACAACGCTCGCTGGAGATGATCGTGGGTATTTATGCGATTCTCAAAGCAGGTGGAGCTTATGTGCCGATTGACCCGGAATATCCAGCGGATCGTATCCGTTTCATGCTGGAGGACTCGGGAGCGAGATTGGTATTGACGCAATCGCATCTGGCAGAGCAGGCGAGTCTGAGCTTTGACGGCAAGATGCTGATACTGGATGGCAAAGATATTTATCATGAAAATGGTTCGAATCTGGAACCATTAGCAGGGCCGCGTCATGTAGCTTATGTCATCTATACCTCTGGTTCGACTGGAAAACCGAAGGGCGTGATGGTCGAGCATCATTCGGTGATCAACCGGGTCTTGTGGATGCATGATCGGTATGGTTTGAGTGAGGAAGATACGATTTTGCAAAAAACCGCCTTTACGTTCGACGTATCGGTATGGGAGCTGTTCTGGTGGTCGATTGTCGGCTTGAAGGTGAGCTTGTTGTCTGTTGGCGGTGAAAAGAATCCCGAGGACATCATGGAGACGATTGCGCGCGATGGTGTGAGCACGATGCACTTTGTACCTGCGATGCTGCATGCGTTCCTAGAGTATGTAGAGCAGCAGCCACTGAAGGTCGTGCAAGCAAAGCTTGGCACATTAAAACACGTGTTTGCCAGTGGCGAAGCGTTGCCGCCGCAACATGTGGCGCGTTTCCAACGCCTTGTATCAGGTATCGCTGGAGCGAAGCTGATCAACCTATACGGACCGACGGAAGCCACGGTGGATGTATCGTATTTCGATTGCGAGCCAACCGAAGCGTATGCAATTATTCCAATCGGGAAGCCAATTCAAAACATTCGTCTGTACATCGTGAAGGAAGGTACGGAACAGTTGCAGCCGATTGGAGTTGCGGGTGAACTGTGCATCAGCGGTGTGGGTGTGGCACGTGGCTATCTAAATCGTCCGGAACTAACTGCTGAGAAATTCGTTGCCGATCCGTTTGCGAGTGGCGAAGCGGGCTATGAGCGCATGTACCGCACTGGAGATTTGGCGAGATGGATGCCTGACGGCAATATCGAATATCTGGGCCGGATCGACCATCAGGTGAAAATCCGTGGTTACCGGATTGAGTTGGGCGAAGTCGAATCGCAGTTGCAGAAAGTAGAGTTCGTACGGGAAGCGGTTGTTATAGCTCGTGCGGACGAGGCAGGTCAAAAGCAAATGGTGGCGTACTATGTGGCTGGACAGAACATTGACGTAAGTGAGCTAAGAAGTGAGCTGGGCCGGAAGTTGCCAAGCTACATGGTGCCATCGTACTTTGTACAGCTAGAGCGGATGCCGCTGAGTCCAAATGGAAAAATCGACCGCAAAGCATTACCAGCACCGGAAGGCAACCTGCAAAGGGGAGTAGATTATACAGAGCCGCGTACAGCCCCGGAACGGGCATTGGTGGCGGTCTGGCAGTCGGTGCTGGGTGTAAAGACCATCGGTATTTTGGACAATTTCTTTGACTTGGGCGGGGATTCGATCAAGGCGATCCAAATTGCATCCCGTGTATTCCAGACAGGTTATAAGCTGGACATGAAGGATTTGTTCCAATATCCAACGGTAGCAACACTGGCTCCGCATATTTGTGAGGTCAGTCGGATCACGCATCAGGGAGAAGTGAGTGGAGAAACAGTTTTACTCCCGATTCAGCACTGGTTCTTTTCGCAGGAACGTGAGCGTCCGCAGCACTTTAATCAGGATGTAATGCTTTATAACGCCGCAGGCTTTGATGAGACAGCGGTTCGCCGGGTCATGGATAATATCGTGAAGCATCATGATGCGCTACGTACGGTTTTCTACAAGACCCCCTCCGGGTATGAAGCTTGGACACGCAGTGTAGAGGAAGGATCGTTGTATACGCTGGAAACCACAGATTTTCTTGAACTGACGACGTATACTGAGAAACTTGAAGCGAAGGCGACTGAAATTCAAAGCAGCATCAACCTGGCCGAAGGACCTCTGGTAAAGCTTGGTTTGTTCCGTTGTGCCGATGGCGATCATTTGTTGATAGCTGTACACCATTTAGTGATAGATGGGGTATCGTGGCGGATTCTGTTTGAGGATTTTTCCACGGGCTATGAGCAAGCAATCAAGAACCAGCCTGTGCAATTTCCACTCAAAACAGATTCCTTCCAAACCTGGGCACGAGAGCTGTCAGCTTATGCTAACAGTCCAGCCGCCGAATCTGACGGAATATACTGGCAGCAACAGGAACTGGCCAAAGCGGAGGCAGCCTCACTACCTAAGGATTTTGCCTATGAAGACTCCTTGAACTCGGACAGCGAAGTGCTAACGGTAGAATGGACGGAAGACGAAACACAGCAGCTCTTGAAACAAGCGCATCACGCCTATAGCACGGAGATCAATGATCTGCTCCTGACTGCGCTAGGTTTGGCGATTCATAACTGGACGGGAACAAATCATGTGCTGGTGAATCTGGAAGGTCATGGTCGAGAAGCGATCCTTTCCGATGTAGATATCACACGTACGGTTGGCTGGTTTACCAGTTTGTACCCGGTACTGCTGGAAACGGGCTCAGGGCTGACGCTGGCACAGCGGATCAAAGAAACGAAGGAAGGCTTGCGCCGGATTCCGCATAAAGGGCTGACGTACGGCACTTGGCGCTATTTATCCGAAGCGGCCGCAGAGAAACATGGACGTACAATTTTAGCAGAACCGGAAATCGGCTTTAACTATTTGGGTCAGGTGGATCAGGATTTGCAAAACAACAGAATTATGTTGTCCTCCTATGGAGCAGGCGAGACAGACGATCCCCAATCGAAATTGCCGTACACGCTGAATTTGAACGCGCTGATCTCAGAGAGTACATTGCGATTGACTATCGCTTACAGCCGCAAGCAGTATCGTAAAGAAACAATCGAACACGTGGCGGGATTGCTGCAATCCGCTTTGCAAGAAGTGATTGTGCATTGTACCGCTCAGGAACAGCCGGAGCTGACTCCGAGTGATGTGTCCTTCAAGGGCTTGACGATCGGTGAGTTAGAGCAAATGGCTGAGAAAGCTGCACCAGTAGGTGAATTGGAAAATGTATACGCGTTGACACCGATGCAGAAGGGTATGCTGTTCTATAGCCTGCTGGATTCGCAATCCGAGGTGTATTTTGAACAGTCCTCCTTTGATATGAAGGGACAGTTTAATATCGCTGCGTTTGGAGCAAGTCTGGATAGGCTGGTTCAGAGACATACAGTTTTACGGACGAATTTCTATAGCGGCTGGAAAGAGGAGCCTCTTCAGGTCGTGTATCGGCATAAACGCAGTGAGCTATACGTAGAGGATTTACGGGATGCGCAGGAAGAGGAGCGAAACGATTATATCCGCGAATTTACGCACAAAGACAAACAAAGAGGCTTCGACTTGGCGCAGGATGCCTTGATGCGTGTTGCTATTTTACGCACGGGTGAGGATTCGTATCGTTTTATATGGAGCTTCCATCATATTGTGATGGACGGTTGGTGCTTGTCGCTATTGACCAATGAAGTGTTTGCGAGCTACTTTGCAATTCTTGACAATAAACAGCCGGAGCTAGCACCTGTAACGCCGTACAGTCAGTATATTGAATGGCTAGAGCATCAGGATCATCAGGAAGCTTCACATTACTGGATCACATACCTGGATGGGTATGAGGAGCAGGTTCATTTACCTCAAGCTAATATGCAGAGCAAAACAGGTTATCAGGCGGAGCGGCTTGATTTTGATCTGGGGATAGGCTTGACAACCCAAATTCAGAGGATTGCCCAGCGTTATCAGGTGACGATCAATACGTTGATCCAGACGGTGTGGGGGATATTGCTGCAAAAGTATAACGGTACAGATGATGTTGTGTTGGGTAGTGTCGTCTCTGGACGCCCCGCAGATATTCCAAATGTAGAGCATATGATCGGTCTGTTCATTAATACGGTGCCTGTACGCATTAGCAGCCGTAAGGAAAGTCTGTTTTCAGCAGTGATGCAGCAAATTCAGGAGCAATCTATAGCTTCCCATGCCTATGACACGTATCCGCTGTATGAAATTCAGAGCTTGTCAGAACTCAAGCAAGATTTGATTAACCATATTATGATTTTTGAAAATTATCCGGTGGAGAAAGAAATTGAACAGCTGGGTGATGATAAGCAAGCAAGCTTCACGATTACGGGAGCAGAGTCGATTGAGCAAACGAACTATGATTTCAATTTGATCGTTATGCCAGGACATACAATCCAGATGAGATTTGGCTACAATGCACAGGTCTTTGAACACGAAGGTATAGAGAAAATTCAGGGGCACCTGGTGCAGCTGCTGGAGCAGGTAACGGCGAACCCGAATATTCCTGTACGTGAGCTGGATGTATTGACCGAGCAAGAACGCGAGCAAATCCTGCGCGTGTGGGGAGATACGGCGGCAGCGTATCCAAGCGAGCAGACAATTCACGGTTTGTTTGAAGCGCAGGCTTTGCAAACACCAGAGCAGGCGGCCTTGTTCTTCGAGGGAGAAGAGCTGACCTACCGCGAGCTGAATGAACGAGCCAACCGATTGGCTCGTACCTTACGGAGTCATGGCGTGAC
>NZ_JCBAIQ010000052.1:0-7890 GCF_059772165.1 Paenibacillus sp. TY11
GAGCGCGTCATCGTCCTGAAGGGCGGGACCGTGCAGCTGCAAGGCCCGCCCGAAACGCTGCTGCGCGATCATGCTGCGCAGCTGGCCGCCTTGGGGCTGCTCCCCTCTACCGCAGGGAAGGGAGACGTGCCGCGTGAGCCGGGGGCGAAGCCCGGCCCGACGGCTGACCGCGTTGGGCAGCCGTTGCTGGAGGTGAAGGGGCTGGCCTTCACCTATCCCGGCAGCCAGCGGGCAGCGCTAAAGGGCGTGAGCCTTGCCCTTGCACCCGGTGAACGAGCCGTGCTGCTGGGCGAGAACGGCTCCGGCAAAACCACGCTCGGCAAGCTGCTCATGGGCCTACTACCTGCACCAAAGGGGTGCATGTGGTGGGAGGGGCAGGATATGTCGAAGCTGCCAATTCACCAGCTGGCTGCCGGAATTGGCTATGTGTTCCAGCAGCCAGAGCATCAGTTTGCAGCTGCAACGGTGTGGGAGGAGTGCTTGTACAGTGTGCGCACCAAGCTTGGTTTACGGACCGGGGAGTCGGTTCCTGCCGCATATGCGGAACGGGCGCAGCGCTTACTGGCCGCTGCCAGGCTGGAGCACAGACTGGATGCCTCCCCGTACCTGCTAAGTGGAGGCGAAAAAAGGCTCTTAAGCGTTGCGGCACAGTTCATTTTGCCCAAAAAGCTTTACATTTTGGATGAGCCTACTGCAGGAACGGATTATGAAGGGGCAAACATCCTGCTCCGTATGTGCACAGAGCAGTCTGCCGAAGGTGCAGCCTTCCTGATCATCACCCACGATATGCAGGTGGCTGAAAGCTTTGCCAGCCATATTCTGTGCATGGAAGAAGGGCATCTCTATAAAATGGGAAATAGTGAGATTTATCATACGATTACAGTTGACAAAAATTAACGATATGTAGACAATAAAATATATACATCGTACAAAACAGGCGGCCTATATGGGCCGCCTGTTTACGATTATGCAGCGCGGGTAATATTCAATCTGGAAAGGCACCGCACAGATACAACACAGTTTTTATAAGGAAAGGATTTGTGATTTGCTTGGGAAACGATAAACCCATGAAGCGCGGGCTCGTGCTGACAGGTGTTCTATTGGCCACCTTTCTGGCCGCGATTGAAGGAACGGTTATCGGTCCAGCGGGGCCGACGATTGTTAGTGAACTGGGCAGCGTGAATTTGCTCAGCTGGATTTTTACGGCATATTTGCTGACCATGGCTGTGACCACGCCTATTTTTGGCAAGCTTAGCGATTTGTTTGGCCGAAAACCCATTTTTTTAATCGGCTGTTCGTTGTTTGTGCTTGGCTCTTTGCTTTGTATGTTGGCTGGAAGTATGGAGCAGCTTATTATATACCGGGCCATTCAAGGGATTGGAGCGGGCGGTGTTATTCCTGTTACCTTTACCATCATCGGTGATATATACAAAATGGAGGAACGCGGCAAAGTCCAGGGCATGATCAGCTCGGTATGGGGGATTTCTTCCCTGATCGGGCCTCTCTTGGGCGGTTACGTGGTCACTTATTTTGGCTGGGAATGGATTTTCGGCTTTAACGTTCCCTTTGGATTGCTGGCTATGTTCTTTATCGCCCGTTACCTGCGGGAACAGGTAAGCAAGCGTACCGCGCGTATCGACGTGCCGGGGACGGTTACCTTTACCATCGGGATGACGGCCCTCTTGCTCGTATTGGCACTGGGCGGGCAGTATATCGGCTGGGCTTCTCCTGAATTGCTGGCCTTGGCTGCCGTAGCCATTTTGTTCCTGATTCTGTTTTTGGTTATTGAAAAACGCGCTCAGGAACCGATGGTGCCACTGAAGCTATTTCGGATACGGGATATTGCCTTTTCCTGTGCCGCAGCACTGTTAGTCAGCACCCTGCTGATCGGACTGACCAGCTATCTTCCACTATGGATTCAAGGCGTACACGGTGGAGATGCTGCTTCATCTGGTCTGGCACTGGCTCCAATGTCAGTCGGATGGCTGTTTGGCTCCATGATCGGAGGACGCATTTTGCTGACTTTGGGTTCGCGTCGAACCTCTTTGATCGGGCTGACCCTAATTGTATTGGGGGCCTTCGTCATGACCTTGATGGGCCAAACGGCTCCGATCTGGCTGCTGTTCCTGTCTACATTGTTGTATGGACTGGGATTCGGTTTTTCGATGACCGTGTTTACGATTATTGCTCAGTCCTCGGTCGGGTTCCAGTTGCGTGGTGCATCTACAGCTTTGAATACGTTCCTGCGCACGTTGGGGCAAACGATTGGGGTTGCAGCCTTCGGTTCATGGCTGAATTACCGCATTGCTGCCCAGACAGCAGACGGACAGCTTACACAGCAAGGGGTTACGCAGGAGGATATTAATGGTCTGCTTGCACCTCATGCTTCACAGAGTCTAAGTGACAAGGTTGCCGGATTACTCCGTTCTGTATTGGAAAACAGTCTGCATTCCCTGTTCGTTATCATGGTCGTTATTGCGGTTATTAGCTGGTTTGTCGTCCTCGGGTTGCGGAACCGTCCACCGGGTACGGAAGAAGGAGAGAGTAAGCCTGCAAAGGCGGTACAAAGAGGAACTGCATAGGAATAGGGGAATCGTAGATCGTTTCCTTGTTACAGTGGCGCTTCCAATAGATGATTAGTGATCGTAGCGACAACTTGGGCCAGGAAAATGACGTCCAAAGCTGTCGCTATTTTTTTAATCAGCATCTTTTGATAGGTACACAAGTTCAACTGGACAACACCTCTCATGAACCTTGGAGGTGTTTTTTTTATGTCAGGAATACCGTATGTGAATAATTACATAAGTAAATTAATGGTTAAATAGTCTTATTACGCATGTTTCTATTATTTTTCTCTAGAATTAAGGGGGTGCTAAAGTACCGTTTTTTCTGAATTCGTTTGCAAAGGGATTTTTTTGATGATTTTTTTTGAATGATTTTGAAGGGAAATGAAGCAACCTACCTAGCAAAATTGGATATACAAAAAAAGCAAGAAATAAATTTATCCAAATGTAAATGAAATGAAAGAAATGGAATTTTCAGAAATTTACTAGGAAAATATGAGCATAGAGCTCAAGAGGTCTCCTTCTTTAGCCATGAATAAAAGGGGGATTTCTAGTCTATATCAATCGTTTGTCATACAATATAAAATGGCCCTACCAACCCAAAAAGTTGGGTTTCTAATCTAGAAAGCATAATTAGAATAAGGGAGATGGAGTACTTGAAGTTTAACAAATGGTTCAGAAAAGCAGCAACCGCAACAGTAGCAACTACCTTGCTGTTAGGAGGCGGTATTCAGGCTTTTGCGGAGAAAAATGACGGTGCTGATCTCAAGGAAGACAGCAGGTTTACTCAAATCACGCGTCAAGATATGCTGAACATTTTCAATCAGCAAGGCAAAGAAAAATTCGAGGTTCCATCCTTTGATGCATCTACCATCAAAAATATTCCTTCGGCAAAAGGCCGCGACGGGTCGGGCAAGCTCATTGATCTGGATGTGTGGGATACTTGGCCGTTACAAAATGCCGATGGCACGATAGCTAATTACAAGGGATACAACATTGTTTTTGGACTGGCAGGCGATCCTAAAAGAGCAGAGGATACGTTTATTTATCTGTTCTATCAAAAAGCAGGCAACACCTCGCTGGAAGGCTGGAAAAATGCCGGAAGAGTATTTAAGGATAACGATAAATTCCTTGCGAACGATCCGATCCTGAAAAATCAGGCGGAGGAATGGTCCGGTTCTGCTACTTTAACAGCGGATGGAGAAGTGCGTTTATTTTATACCAGCAGACAGCCTTTTGAGCCGGAAAACAAACTATACGGCAAGCAAACCTTGGCTACGGCGCAAGTTAATCTCTCTCAACCCGATGACGAAACCCTGAAAGTGGATGGTATAGAGGACCTCAAATCGATTTACGATGCTGGCGACGGGAAAATTTATCAGAATGTCCAGCAAAGCGTGGGAATAAGCCTGGATAACCACACATTCAGGGACCCTCATTATATTGAGGATCAAGGGAAGAAATATATCATATTTGAAGCGAATACAGGTACAGAGACGGGTTATCAGGGAGAGGATTCCCTTTACAAATCTGCGTATTATGGCGGGAATAACGAATTTTTCACGAAAGAGCTAAATAATCTGCTGCAAAGTCCCAAGAAAAACGGGGCCGAAGTGGCGAACGGTGCTTTGGGAATCGTGGAATTGAATAATGACTATACGTTGAAAAAAGTTATGGACCCATTAATTGCATCCAATCTGGTAACGGATGAGATTGAGCGGGCGAATGTTTTTAAAATGAATGGTTTGTGGTATTTGTTTACAAGCACCAGAGGTTCCAAAGTTACCGTTGATGCCGTTGGAGACGACGATATTTACATGCTGGGTTACGTATCGACTTCTTTGACAGGGCCTTATAAACCCCTGAATGGAACCGGTCTCGTTCTTCACCAAAATCTGGATCGTGATGATATTACCTGGACGTATGCCCATTTTGCTATTCCGCAAGGCAAAGGACATAACGTTGTAGTAACCAGCTATATGACAAACCGTGGACTGTTCCCGGATCACAAATCCACTTTTGCGCCAAGCTTCCTGCTGAATATTAAAGGCTCCAAAACTTCTGTTGTGAAGAACAGAATTCTGGAACAAGGGCAAATCACGATTGACCCGACGGACGACAAGGAAGTACCACCATATGACTATGGGAAGAAATAAGTAGGTAGTCCGATGGGACGATACCGGGGGCTGAGATTCACACGCCTCTGAGTAACTTGGTGAATTAAAGGGTTACCCTGATTTACCAAGTCGTCCCATACGGACGATACATATCGTGCAGTGAGAGAGTGGGAACCGACCATTCCCCATGCTAGTCAGACTATCCAGATAAAGAGAGTGGGGAGGATCGTCATGATGAAAAACATAGCTTCTAAGAGCATTTGGATACGATCCATCGTGGTTATCGTGGGCCTGAGTATATTAATAGCGATCGGCTGGAGTCTTTATCACCCGGTTAAAAGTGAAAGTCTAGAAACACAGAAGAGGCCAACCTACCGGGCTTCCTATCATTTCACCGTCCCGGATAAGTGGAAGAATGATCCTCAACGGCCCATTTATTTCGATGGAGAATATCATTATTACTATTTATATAATCGTGACTATCCCCAAAAGAACGGTACAGAATGGCGACATGCTACATCTACCGACCTGGTTCATTGGAAAGATGAAGGGGTGGCGATTCCCAAATATACCAACCCGAATGGAGATCCTTGGTCCGGGTCGGTCGTGATCGACGATAATAACACCGCAGGTTTTGGTAAAGGAGCGCTTGTAGCCATTGTGACACAGCCCTCCGCAGATGGAGGAAAGCAGGAACAATTTTTGTGGTACAGTACGGACAAAGGCAAGACGTTTACTTCTTACCGCGACACGCCTGTGATGTCCAATCCCGGCACGAAGGACTTCAGAGACCCCAAAATTATCCGAGATATTCAACGTAATCAATGGGTAATGGTCATGGCAGAGGGAACAAAGATTGGCCTTTATGAGTCTGATAATTTAAAGGATTGGCGGTATACGAGCAGCTTTCAAACGGAAAATATCGGGCTTGTGGAATGTCCTGACCTTTACCGGATGCGTGCGGATGATGGAACCTACCAATGGATTTTGGGCGTGAGCGCAAATAGCAAATCAACAGGCGGACCCAACACGTATGCCTACTGGACGGGAGATTTTAATGGAGAAGCATTTCTTCCTGATCGCAGTGAGCCTGAGTGGCTGGATTATGGCTTTGACTGGTATGGTGCAGTTACGTTCGAGGATGGGAAAGACAAAGACCAATACAGTCACCGTTATGCTCTGGCCTGGATGAATAATTGGGATTATGCCAATAACACGCCTACCCTGAAGGAAGGCTTTAATGGAATGGATTCGATTGTTCGTCAAATTCGACTGAAGCATACAGCTGATGTCGGATATCGTTTGATTTCACAGCCGGTAAAAACTTTGGAGCGAGTCCAAACTTCAACGGAATCATTTGGACAGATCAAAGTAGAGGGTTTTCACCCGCTTCCGGTAGCAGGCGATGCCTATCAGTTAGAGGCGGATGTATCTTGGTCAACGATCAAGAATACGGGCTTGAGGCTTCGAGAGTCAGCAGATGGCAAGCGTCATGTGGATGTCGGTGTTTCGGTGGATGGTCAATACTCTTACGTAAATAGAGCCAACACCGGGCAGCCAGATCAGAGTGGAAAATATGTAGAGAGCAAGGCGCCTTTTGATGCTAATAAGAAAAAGGTTCACTTGAACATTCTCGTCGATAAAACCAGTATTGAAGTCTTTGTAGATGGTGGAGAAGTAGCTTATTCCTCCTTAATATTTCCACGATTAGAGGACCAGAAAATTACACTTTTTTCCGATGGTGGTCCGGCTATTTTTAACAATGTAGTGGTCAAACATTTTAATCGTTAGCGGGTATCGTAGAAGCCTATGAAAAAGAGGCAGTCCAGAGCACCAAAATAAAGGTCCGGGCTGCCTCTTTATTCAACTATTGTACTTTTCAACCTTAACTAAATTAGTTTCTGGATTTGCTCGGTAGAATAAAGTTCCTACTAGAATAATAACGATCATGGGCATAAAAAGGCCTATCCCACCTAACTGGTTCAGCAAAAAACCACCTAGTATAGGACCAATAGATTTTCCAGTGTATAAAAAGGACTGGGCACCGTAATAAGTACCTCTCAAATGATCAGGAGCAATTTTATCGATCGTAGAATAAAATGTATTATTTGAAAATGAAATATATATGTCATGTCAAAAAATGTATTTTTAAAAATGAGTTTCCGAAAGTATTCGGGGAAATATAGCAGCTAGTAGCCGACCTAAAAAACAACGCCTGCATCTGCAGGCGCTGCTTTTTAGATAACCACAATTGTCTTTTGATGGAGTGCGATGTCTTGAAGCTTATTTAAAGGCACTCAAGACAATTATTCACATTGTTTGCTCCGGCATTGGTGAAGGGTAATATCTGCGTTCCTAAAAGCATGCTTTATGGAACGATTCTAAATTAGTCTATTTCATGTTCCCAAATGTGCATAAATAATTATTGGAACGTTTCAATATTAATGGTCCCTTTTTTGGAACTGAAAGGGGGATGCATTATATAGTAGATATGGCTTATGTTCGCGTGTCGGCCAAAGACCAAGCTACTTTCGACGCTGCAGTTGAACAATCTGAGCAAGATGCCCAAAAGGTCGTCACAAAATACTAACTGCTATGCATGAAAAGAATTTTTCGGATGCAGTAGATCTGTCAAAGATTCACGGTACTTATAATGAAGAAAAACAAATTCGAAAGTATGAGGAGTACAGTAATAGAACTGATTTTGATAAGTTGGTTATTAAATGGTATAATTTACATGTAGTAATCGGCAAACCTATATGGTATATTATTTATCCGGCCGTAAGATAGGCTGTGATTTAATGGTTAGATGGGTTTCAAAAATTCAAATAATCACCTTATGAGGTATTATTTACAAGTAGCATAAATCGCCGAAGTATGATATATTATTATTCCGGTTGTTGTTATGGCCGGAAATGATTGATCTTTGAAAACTGAACAACGAGTGAGTAGGGATTTTGTTTACAAAATCCAACGCTGAAATTTTGGTACATGCCATCAGGCTGTATAAAATGGAAGCGAACAAGAGATATTTTTTATCTCGTCAGTTTCAAAATGAGCTTATCGCTCTTTCTATATTGTTTCATCTTTGGTTCTTCTCAATAGAGTGGATGAAGATGAAACAGGTTGACGTTACTTTGTAACGTCTTTAATGGAGAGTTTGATCCTGGCTCAGGACGAACGCTGGCGGCGTGCCTAATACATGCAAG
>NZ_JCBAIQ010000053.1:0-7082 GCF_059772165.1 Paenibacillus sp. TY11
TCCGGGTCGAGCGGCACATACGCCCCGCCCGCTTTCCAGACGGCCAGCACGGCCACCAGCAAGTCCACCGAACGCTCGGCGAGAATGCCGACGATCGTCTCCCGGCCGATGCCGCTTGCGCGCAGCGTGGCCGCCAAGCGATTCGCCCGCTCGTTCAGCTCCGCATACGTCAGCCGGTCATTCTCGTACACGACAGCTGCCGCTTCCGGCGTGCGTTCCGCCTGTTCCTCGAACAGTCGGTGGAACGCGGCCGCAGGAGCCGCTTCCGGCTGCGCCGGGTTGAACGCGCCGAGAATTTGTTCTTTTTCCGCCGCCGTCAAAAGCTCCAACTGATTCACGCGGATGTTAGGGTTAGCCGCAACCTTCTCCAGTGCCCGGGCAAAATGACCGTGGATCAGCCTGATGTCTTCCTCTCTGAACGTCAGCGCATTGTACGTAAACCGCAGCAAAATATGCTCTTCCGGAATGACGGTAATGTCCAGGTCGTAGTTCGTTTGCTCCGGCGACTGGATATTAGCGATTTTCAGCGCTTCTTTGTCTCCGCCGACGACCTGCTCAATCTGTTCTTCCATCGGATAATTTTCAAAGACCATGATATGGTTGATCAAGTCGCGCTTTTGCTCGCTCAGCGACTGAATTTCGAACAGCGGGAACGTTTCGTAAGCTCCCGATGCCAGCGCTTGATCCTGGGTTTTTCTCAAGATATCGGCTACCGTCTCCTCGGCTTTGCCTTGAATACGGACCGGGATCGTATTAATAAACAGGCCGATCATGCTTTCGATGCCCGGAATTTCCGCCGGACGCCCGGATACGACGGAGCCGAATACGACATCCTCGCTGTTGTTGTATACCTGCAGAACCAGTCCCCATACGGTCTGCATGAACGTATTGAGCGTCACCTGCTGCTGGCGCGCCACCCGCTCGATTTGCCCGGTCAGTTCCTTGCTGAGTTCCACATCGATTTCAGCCGCTTCAAAAGCGCCCTGCTTCAGCTGCGTTTTCTCCTGGGGCAGCTTGGTCTGCTGATCGTAACCCGCCAAATACTCGGACCAGTAACGCGAAGCTTTCGCGGCATCTTGAGCTTCCAGCCATTCGATATACCGGGAGTACGAGGTAACCGGAGGAAGCTCCAGCGTCCGCTTCTCCTGGAACGCGAAGTAGGTGTCGAACACTTCCTTGATCATGAAGGACATGCACCAGCCGTCCATCAAAATGTGATGGTGACTCCAGATCACATGGTAGGACTCGTCGCCCGTGCGCAAAACTGTCACGCGCATAAGAGAGCCTCGGGCCAAATCGAACTTGTTCGCTTTATCCGCGCTGACGAAATCGGCTATCGTCTTCTCCGGGTCTTCATCGCTTACCGAGCGAATATCTTCGAAGTACACTTCACACTTCCGCTCGCGGAATACCACTTGAATCGGCTCGTCTCTCCAGCCGGTAATAAAGTTGGTCCGCAGCGCCTCATTCCGCTGCACCAGCGTATCCAATCCTTGGGTGAAGGCTTCGACATTCAGGCTTCCGTACAGATCGAAGGTCACCTGTTCGAAGTAAGCTTCCGAATCGGCATCCAGCAGGCTGTGGAACAACATCCCTTTTTGCAGCGGAGTCAGGGTGTATACATTCTCCAGTTCGCCGAGCGCCGCCGTATGTTCGGCCAGCCGCTCCAGTTCCTCCAACGTCACATCTTGAAGCAGTACGTCGCTAGGCGTAAGCTCCGGCCGCTCTTTCGATACGCAATGGCTGATGACTTCACGCAAGCTCGAATGAAGCAGGGTGCCTAGGCGCTCTACCGTTTCCCGTTTATACTGGGTTTCCCCATAACGGATCGTGAGTTCCTGCACTCCTTCCGACACCATACCGTTGATATCGAGGACATAATCCATCACTGCATTCGGGCTTGAATCGGAGCCCGGGCTGAACGGAGACGGCCTCGAGCCGCTGCTTTCGTAATCCTGGTCGAACTGACCCAAATAGTTAAAGCTGATCTCCGGCTCCAAAGCGAAGCGCTCGCCGTCACGCGGCGCCGACAAATAACGCAGGATGCCGTAGCCGATTCCTTTGTTCGGAATGCGGCGCAAGCTTTCTTTAACCTGTTTCACCTGATGACCGAGCGCCTGGGCGTGACCCGGCTCCAGAACGACAGGGAATTGGCTTGTAAACCAGCCTACCGTGCGCGTAATGTCCACATCCGGCAAAATATCTTCCCGGCCGTGGCCTTCGAGATTCACCAGCACGCGTTCCCGGCCGCTCCAAGCTTGTACCGCGAGGCCAAGCGCGGCAAGCAGCAAATCGTTCATTTCCGTATGGTAAGCACGATGTGCCTGCTTCAGCAGCTGTTCGGTTTCCTCCGCCGTCCAGCGAACGGTCACGAGCCCGCTGTCCTTCAGCTTGGATCTGCCTTGTTCAAAATCTTTCGGAAGCGGCTCATAGGTCAATTGCTCGATATGCTGCCAATACTCTCTCTCGCTTTCCATCGCCGGACCGTTCGCATAATCAGTGAGCTGTTTCGCCCACGTTTGGAATGAATCCGTTTTGAGCGGCAGACGGATCGGCTGCCCTTGCAGCGCCTGCTCATAGCCGGCAGCAAAATCCTCAAGCAGAATCCGCCAGGATACGCCGTCTACGACCAAGTGATGGATCGCGATGAGCAGGTGGTCGCCGTCGTCGCAGCGGAACAAGCCGAGCTTCACCAGCGGACCGTTTTCCAGATCGATGCTCGCTTGAATGTCATTCGCCTTAGCCTCTACCGCTTCTTTCACGTCGCCGACTCCCTTGAAATCGACAACTTCCAGATCGAACAGCGCTTCGTTCTCCCCGGCGCCGCGGTTCCAGGCGGTATAGCCGTTCTCGGTTTGGCGGTAAACCGTACGGAGAGCATCGTGATGCACGACAAGCTGACGCACCGCTTGGCGTAAAGCTTCTTCGTCAAAGCCTTGCTTGGAGAACTGCATGAACGCCTGGTTGCTATGATGCACGTCGGCCGGATTTTGTTCAAAGAACCAGCGCTGAATCGGGGTCAAGATGACCTCTCCCGTCACTTCGGCCTGGCTTGCCGTTCTCTCCGCCGTTTGCAGCTGCAAACTAAGGGCGGAAATCGTCGGGTAATGGAACAAATCTTTCATGACCAGCTTGTATCCCGTTTGCAAAAGACGGGACGATACCTGCAAGGCCTTGATCGAATCGCCGCCGAGCGCAAAGAAATTGTCCATCGTGCCGACCTGATCCACGCCCAGCACCGACTGCCAGACCGACGCAAGTGCTTGCTCGGCAGGAGTACGAGGCGCCGTGTATGCAGCCTCGGCACGAATGCTTCCTTCCGGTACAGGCAGCGCTTTACGGTCGATCTTCCCGTTCGGCGTAAGCGGCATTTGATCCAGGCGCATGATGCGCGAAGGCACCATATGGGAAGGCAGCGCGGCGTCCAGATGGGCCACAAGCCCTTCCAGATCGAAGCTGGAATCCGCTACGACATACCCGCACAAATATTTCTGCCCCCGCTCGTCCGTCCGGTCGATGACAAGCGCTTGACGCACGCCGGCAAAATTTTTCATGGCCGCTTCAATTTCACCAAGCTCGATCCGATAGCCGCGAATTTTCACCTGGTTGTCGATCCGGCCGATGAAGTCCACGTTGCCGTCCGGCATCCAGCGCGCCAGGTCGCCCGTCCGGTACAGCCGCTCCCCAGCGGTGAACGGGCTGTCTACGAATTTCTCCGCCGTCAAATCCGGGCGGTTCAAGTAACCGCGGGCCACACCCGCTCCGCCGATAACCAGCTCGCCCAGCACCCCGATCGGCACCGGCTTCAGATTCGCATCCACGATGTAGAACTTGGCGTTCAGCCACGCTTTCCCGATCGGCACGCTGCCCGTCTTCGGCAGCTTCTCCAGCGGCTCGTCATAGAAGCTGGAGTCAATCGCCGCTTCCGTTACGCCGTAGCTGTTAATAATACGGAACTGCGAGCCGAAGCGCTCCTGCAAGGTGCGGTAATCCGCTACGCTGCACGCATCCGAGCTTGTGATCAGCAGCTGCATCGAGCTGAGGTCCAGACCCTCGGCATGCACATGCTCCATGAACGGCACGATCAGCGCCGGAGTCGATTCGAACACCGTCACGGCGTAGTCGCGAATCCAGCCGTAGAGGCGGGTTGGATCAATCCGGTCGTCCTTCGGCACGATGACCATGGTGCCGCCGTTGTACAGCGTCCGCGCAATGTCGCCGACGAACACGTCGAACGAGAAGCTGGCGAGCTGCAGCAGCCGGATCGGGAACTGATCCAGGCGGTAGTCCCGCCGGTAGCCCGCCGCCGTGTTCACCAGGCTGCGGTTTTCCACCGCCACGCCCTTCGGACGGCCCGTCGTACCGGAGGTGTAGATGACGTAAGCCAAATCGCGCGGCTTGTTCACATTCGCCGGATTCGATGCGAGATCCGCCGCTAGTACGTTCTTCTCGGCTTCTGCCGTGGCGGACGTTTCGGCAGCAGCCGCTTCCGCCGCTCCGAGGCTGTACGTCGCGGCGTCGTCAAGCGCAAGCACCGTTTGCAGCACTAGAGCTCCGTCGCTGCGCCAAGCTTCCGCCTGCTCCAGCAGGCGGGTCTGCGTGAGCAGCACCGACGCCCCGCTGTCCGCGAGCATATACTCGATCCGCTCCGCCGGATAGTCCGGGTCGAGCGGCACATAAGCGCCGCCCGCTTTCCATACGGCGAGCACCCCGATCAACAGCTCCGCCGAACGGCCGGCCAGAATGCCGACCACCTGCTCCGGCTTCACCCCGCGCGCCCGCAGTGCATACGCCAGACGATTCGCTTTGGCGTTCAGCTCCGCATACGTCAGCTTGCTGTCTTCGTAGACAACCGCCAGCGCTCCCGGAGTGCGCTCCGCCTGCTCCTCGAACAGCTCGTGGAACGTTCTCTCTCTCCACGACTCATCCGCTTCCAAACCTGTACCCTCTGCGGCGGGTTGCTTCGCAAGAGCCGAAGACGACACGTCAAACCCGACCAGCAAATCATGCTTTTCGCTGTCCGTCAAGATATCCAAATCCGAAATCCGCGCACCCGGCTGATGCAGGATCGACGCCAATAGCTGCTCGTAATGACCCGCCAGCCGTACCATCGTTTCCTGTCTAAACAACGAGGTAGCGTACTCGATCTTGCAAACCAGCTCGTTATCGGCTTCCACGATATCAAGGCTAAGATCAAACTTTGCCGTCTTTTCCTCGATGTCGAACAGCGACCATTGCAAGCCTTCCATGGTTAAATCCAAGCTTTCGTGTTTTTGCAAAGAAAACATGGTGTCAAACAGAGGATTCCGGCTTAAATCCCGGCTCACCTGAAGAGCTTCCACCAGCTCCTCGAACGGATAGTCCTGGTGCTCGTAGACTCCAAGCGTCGTTTCCTTCACTTCCTGCAAGTAATCCAGGAACGTCCGCTCCGCCGCCGGACCCAAGCGAAGGGCCAGCGTATTGACGAACATGCCGATAATCGGCTGCAGGTCGGCGTGAGAACGGGCGGCAATCGGAGTGCCGACCACTATATCTTCCTGTCCCGCGTATTTATGAAGCAATACGGAGTACGCAGCCAGCAGAAGCATGTACAGCGTCGCCCCCGAATCGCCGGCAAGCCGTTTGAGAGCTTCGCTTTTCTCCGCATCCAGCGTAAACGTGAGCGTTTGACCGTCAAACTGCTGGACGGCCGGGCGGGAGAAGTCGAGAGGCAGCTCAAGAACCGGAAGCTCGGAGCTGAATACCCCGCGCCAGTATTCCTCCTGCCGTTTGATGCGCTGGCGCTGCTCCTCGGATTGCTGCCAAACGGCGTAATCCTTATATTGAATCCGCAGCTCCGGCAATTCTTCCCCATTGTAAAGCCGCACGAATTCGCGCAGCAGCACGTCCATGGAAAGGCCGTCGGAACCAATATGATGAATATCCAGCGCGAGCAGGAATTTCTCTTTCTCCAGTTCGATCAGCAGGGCGCGCAGCAAAGGCGGCTGGGTCAAGTCAAAAGGCTGAATGAAGCCTTCAAGAATGGCCGCAACCTGATCTTCGCTTGCTTGAAGCTTCTCGACCTTGAAAGCTACGAGCGGATGAATACGCTGAACCGGCTCCCCATTCACGATTTCAAAACCGGTGCGCAGCATATCGTGCCGGGCCACCAAAGTAGTCAGCGCCTTTTCCACTTTGGCCTCGTTCAAAGCCCCTTCCAATTGCAAGGCGCTTGGGAGGTTGTAATTCAGCTCCGAGCTATCCAACTGGTGCAGGACGTACAGCCTTTTTTGCGCGGAGGAAACCGGATAGTACGCTTTCTCTTCCGCTTTCGGAATCGAGCTGTGCCGTGTTTCTTCCAAGCTGGCAATAGCCCCGGCCATCGACTCTACCGTCGTATAGCGGAACACATCGCGCAGCGGAAGTTCGACGTTCATTTCCTTCTGAATCTTGCTGACAAGGTTCGTCGCCCGCAAGGAGTGGCCTCCAAGCTCGAAGAAATTGTCCAGGACTCCAATGCCGGAGTAGCCCAGCACTTCCTCCCAGATCTTCACAAGCTGGGACTCCGTCCGGTTACGCGGCGCTACGTATTCGACGCCCGTTTGCAAGCCGCCTTGCGGCTCCGGCAGCGCTTTGCGGTCCACTTTACCGTTGGACGTCAGCGGCATGCGCTCAAGCTGCAAGAAGTACGACGGGATCATGTACCCCGGCATTCCCTGGGCCAGCGAGGTTCTCATTTCGCTGACCGTCAGCGTCCGGTCCGCCACAAAGTAGGCGACAAGCGCCTTCTCGCCCCCGCCGTCCTGACGGGCGAGCACCACCGCTTCTTCCACGCCCTCGACGTTCAGCAGCTGCGTCTCGATTTCGTCCAGCTCGATCCGGTACCCGCGGATTTTGACCTGGTGATCGATTCGGCCCAGGTATTCGATGTTGCCGTCCGGCAGCCAAGCCGCCAAGTCGCCCGAGCGGTACAGTTTCTCCCCTTCCGCAAACGGGGAATCGACGAACTTCTCCGCCGTCAGATCCGGGCGGTTCAGGTATCCTCTCGCAAGGCCTTCCCCGGCCACGTACATTTCGCCCGCTACGCCGATCGGCACAGGGCG
>NZ_JCBAIQ010000054.1:0-6386 GCF_059772165.1 Paenibacillus sp. TY11
ACGCCGCCAGCGTTCGTCCTGAGCCAGGATCAAACTCTCCATTAAAGACCAACCGAAGTTGGTTTATAGAAAGAGCGATAAGCTCATTTTGAAACTGACGAGATAAAATATCTCTTGTTCGCTTCCATTTTATACAGCCTGATGGCATGCACCAAAATTTCAGCGTTGGATTTTGTAAACAAAATCCCTACTCACTCGTTGTTCAGTTTTCAAAGATCAAACATTTCTCTTTCGCTGCGTTTTTCAGCAGCTATAAGATCATATCATGTTCGTTTCAAAAATGCAAGGGTTATTTTTTCTTTTTTTTGATAAAGATTATTTTGCCCAAGTTTTCTGCTTTTGAAACTGCTGTTTTGTTGTCAGCTAAAATAATATATCATTTTTAGCCAGAGAAAACAACTTGTAATAAATTACATTTGTTTAAGACCTAGGATTTCTCCTCCCTTAGTCAACATTATCATCTGGACTGTTACCTCAAAACGGCTAGTTAATAAAATGTTATGTATTCAGCTCCATTTAATCTAAATACTTTATCGCTAATTAGCCGCTATACAACGGTGATTAGTTTTTTTGGATATTTATGTTGTTCGTTCCCCTATGCGCTTAATTGTCAGAAGACATGCAGCAAGCGGAGTCTTTCGGGCTCCGCCTAATGATGTTCATATTTTTAGAGTCGGCAAATTTCATGGGCACATTGGCCATACGAAGGACAGCAGCACATGGCACGCAATACCTTGAGGTCATGAATGACGATTTTTCCATCTCTTGTATCCAGGGTTCCCTGCTCTTTCAGCGAGCTCAGCATTCGGTTCACACTTTCGCGCGTCGCTCCAATCATCTCACCCAGTTCGGAGTGACTTAGCTTCATATTCAGTAAAATGCCATCCTTCACCGCTACGCCACATGTGTTGCTCGCACGGATCAGTGTAGACGCTAACGCTCCAGTTTTACCATACAAAAGTAAGTCCCGAAACCGCGATTGCATAATTCGTTGCTTCATCGCCATCCACTGGATGAACTGAAGTGCCATTCCCCCATTTTTGGACAAGAGCGACTCCAGATCCTTAACAAGCACGACACCTAACTCACACACATCGGCTGTTTCCGCGGTGCAACTATACTCTTCTCCATCTATCCCACTGAATTCCCCGATCAAGTCGCCGTGATGCTGAATGGTCAGAATCAATTCTTTACCATCTTCTGTCGATTTACGAAGTTTAACATGACCTGAATGTATATAATAAAGCTGCTCCGCATCCTCGCCCTCTCGGAAAAGCATAACGCCTGCCTTTACTTTCTTCCAGGACATAATATCTTTTAGCAGCTCAAAATGCTCCTCCGTCAAAAAAATCTGAATCCCCGTGCGTTCCGCTTCGTCCCCAAACCGTTCCATACAAGTGGCTTGCATGTTAGCGTCCTCCTCGTGTTTACCTGATATCTATATCTTAATGTTTTAATGCCTGGGTTGTTATCGGGAGAACACCTGATTTTATACCTTCCTACTCCCTGATTTACTGTGATAAATATCACTTCCAAGGTAAGCTAGCGCCCCATTTATCGACCTTTCTCCTACTTCTTACCCGGTCTGATGAAAAGTCAGTGTTTCCTGCGCCGATAGATCAGGGGGTTCCCTGACTTACTTTTGTACCTGTCGGAACTACAATGAATTAGAGCTACAGTTTGGTTAAGAAAAAGGATGTGTCTTCTATGCTACAAATAACGGATGAAATGCGAAAAGAACTGAACCAGTTGAGAGATAATATTTATGGAGATCTCACTGCCTTTGCATTTATGTCCAAGTCAGGTGGTAAGTTGCATTGGTATTACGCCTCCGGCAGCCGAAGCAATCGCTATCGCCTTATTTCTTTTAAGATTGGGCATGGTATTGCTGGGATGGCTGTTCGTCTGGGACGTACCGTGACCGTGAGTGCTTTGCTATCAGGTAGTATACGTCTGCGTCAGGAATGTGCGCTGATGCTGGCCGAGCAGCTTCACTCTGCTGTGGCTATTCCCTTTTCCAGCACAGGGGATCTGCCGAACGGTGTGCTGCTTCTTGGCAACCGTGATGTGAGAACGTTCACCGATTCTGATGTAGCCGAGGCCACTCAAGTCGCTCAACGCCTTGGCCAGTTATGTGCCCACCCTCACTCCATGAGATCGATAATTGTAGAAAATGAAACGCATAAGTATAACTGAATATAGTGCACCCAACTATCTTTGTTGATTGAAATCCCTAAAATTTGCTATGATTATGACAAAACGCACGGTTTTTTTACCGTTCGAGGGGATGACAAATTGATTCGTATACTAGTAGTGGATGATCATGTTGTCGTACGTTCTGGCCTCATGGCCCTATTGGACGGCAAAAACGGTATTAAGGTAGTAGGAGATGCAGCAGACGGGGATGAGGCGATCCGCAAGGCGGTGGAGCTACAACCTAATGTCGTACTCATGGATTTTAGCATGCCACCTGGCAAAGATGGTCTCACGGCAACCACTGAATTAAAAAAACAGTTGCCCGATACAGAAGTGCTTATTTTAACGATGCATGACGATGAAGAATATCTGTTCCGGGCCATTCAGGCCGGAGCATCTGGATATATTTTAAAAAGCGCACCTCACGAGGAGTTACTCGCTGCCATCCAGTCTGTGGCCGAAGGTAGTGCCTATCTGTACCCGAATGCAACCAAACGGCTGATGAGTGAATATCTCGACAAAATCAAACAGGAGGGCATAGCCGGACCTTATGAATCCCTGTCTGAGCGGGAAAAGGAGATCCTATCGTGGGTAGCCAAAGGATATGCCAATAAGGAAATTGCCGAGCACCTCGTGATTAGCGTCAAAACCGTAGAGTCCCACAAAAGTAACCTTATGGAGAAGCTTAACTTGAAAACACGACCTGAGCTGGTCAAATTTGCACTTAAAAAGGGGCTACTCCATTATGAATGAACCTTCTAATCCTTTACTGCAGCACGCCTTTGGTGAGTCAACCGATAAACTGCTGAATGATTTACAAATTTATATACCTGAGTCCCCTTTTCTCCATGAACTGCGTAACTCACTCCACCAGCTATCCAATCTGAAATTTGCTCTAGATACGTCTTCCATCGTTGCTTTGACCGATCATCGAGGTATTATTCAGTACGTGAACGACAAGTTCTGTGAGATTTCGCAATACAGTCGTGAAGAGCTGATCGGTCAGGATCATCGTCTCATTAACTCTGGCTATCATACCCCCGCCTTCATGAAAAACCTGTGGACTACGATCCGTTCAGGTGAGGTATGGCAAGGAGAGATACGTAATCGTGCTAAAGATAACAGCTACTACTGGGTGAATACTACAATCGTTCCGTTTATGGACGAGGAAGGTAAACCCTATCAGTACTTAGCGATCCGTAATGAGGTCACTAAACTGAAGAAAGTAGAGGCAGAGCTTCAGTCCATGATGACGCAAGTAATGCAAATACAGGAGGAAGAACGTAAACGCTTTTCAAGAGAGCTGCATGATGGAATCGGGCAAAGCTTGTTTTCACTTATTATTCAATTAGATAGCCAACTTGCCGAACAACCTAGTGCTACTCTGGAAAATCTGCGTTCGCAGGTAACTGACATCATTAAAGATGTTCGTGGCCTAGCGTGGGAACTGCGCCCCTCAGTTCTGGATGATTTGGGCGTTGTACCCGCCATAAGAACCTATATTGAAAACTTCTGTTCTCATTACGGGATTGAAGTACATTTTCAATGTACTCTGCGTAAACGCCTTGATATCCGCAAGGAAATAGCAATTTACCGGATTGTACAGGAAGCATTGACGAATGTAGCCAAATACGCAGATGTAGCAGAGGCATATGTCGATGTAGAGGATCAAGATGAAATGATACAAGTGACCATTCGGGATGAGGGTATTGGATTCTCTGGAAAATCCCAAGGAGAAGGAGTTGGATTGTTCAGTATGGAAGAACGAGCCAGAGGGGTAGGAGGATTTATGAGCATGAACTCTGCTTCAGACCAGGGAACCTCCATCCAGCTGACCATTCCCGTGAAAACTGTCAACTAGATCGGTTATCGGTGTATAACTACTGCATAATCAGGAGGACATACACCGGTAGCAAAGATTATCGACAGTCAACACATTGTGGAGAACATAGAAGATAAATATACAAAAAAAGAGAGAGCTCTGTCCCCAGACAGGCTCTCTTTATTTATAAGGTGTCACCACTGAGGCAACAAGAATCCGCTATAGCAAAAAGCGGGTGATGGGAATCGAACCCACGCTACCAGCTTGGAAGGCTGGAGTTCTACCATTGAACTACACCCGCAAATCAGCATCGGGATGACACGATTTGAACATGCGACCCCCTGGTCCCAAACCAGGTGCTCTACCAAGCTGAGCTACATCCCGACAGTATACATTTTTTAAGAAATGGCGCGCCCTGAGAGATTCGAACTCCCGGCCTTTTGATTCGTAGTCAAACGCTCTATCCAGCTGAGCTAAGGGCGCATATTTTAATCCATAATGAGCAGTCAAGGCGCCACCCAGATTTGAACTGGGGAATGAAGCTTTTGCAGAGCTTTGCCTTACCACTTGGCTATGGCGCCGTATGGATAATGGAGCGGACGACGGGAATCGAACCCGCGACCCTCGCCTTGGCAAGGCGATGCTCTACCGCTGAGCCACGTCCGCAAAATATGGTGCGGTCGAGAGGACTCGAACCTCCACGGGGGGTTAGCCCACACGGACCTGAACCGTGCGCGTCTGCCAATTCCGCCACGACCGCAAAATAATTATAAGTGGTGAGCCATGAAGGACTCGAACCTTCGACACCCTGATTAAAAGTCAGGTGCTCTACCAACTGAGCTAATGGCTCTTAATGGCTGGGGATATAGGATTTGAACCTATGCATGACGGAGTCAAAGTCCGTTGCCTTACCGCTTGGCTAATCCCCATTAAATTAAGAATAAAGGGCGGCCGATGGGGCTTGAACCCACGAATGCCGGAGTCACAGTCCGGTGCGTTAACCACTTCGCCACGACCGCCATATGATTATGAAAAGACTGGTGGAGGATGATGGATTCGAACCACCGAACCCGTAAGGGAGCAGATTTACAGTCTGATGCGTTTGGCCACTTCGCTAATCCTCCAAAATGGTGCCGGCGAGAGGACTTGAACCCCCAACCTACTGATTACAAGTCAGTTGCTCTACCAGTTGAGCTACACCGGCACATTACTCATTTCCCACTTGAAAGGTGGCTCGGGACGGAATCGAACCGCCGACACGAGGATTTTCAGTCCTCTGCTCTACCGACTGAGCTACCGAGCCATATTTTGTTTTACTACTACATTATATAATTCGCAATATATGCCAGTTATATATGAAGTTAAAATGGCGGAACTGACGGGATTCGAACCCGCGATCTCCTGCGTGACAGGCAGGCATGTTAGGCCTCTACACCACAGTTCCAGAGGCATTTCCAATAGGAAATTAATTGCGGGGGCAGGATTTGAACCTACGACCTTCGGGTTATGAGCCCGACGAGCTACCGAACTGCTCCACCCCGCGACATTAAAAGGAATTTCTTGAAATTATTCATGGTGGAGGCTGAGGGGATCGAACCCCCGACCCTCTGCTTGTAAGGCAGATGCTCTCCCAGCTGAGCTAAGCCTCCATATTATGACCCGTAGGGGATTCGAACCCCTGTTACCTCCGTGAAAGGGAGGTGTCTTAACCCCTTGACCAACGGGCCTTGCAAAATAAGTTCTGATTTTAAGAAATTTATGGCGGAGAGAGAGGGATTCGAACCCTCGCACCACTTTCGCAGTCTAACCCCTTAGCAGAGGGTCCCCTTATAGCCACTTGGGTATCTCTCCGAGTAGCGGCAGAGGGGATCGAACCCCCGACCTCACGGGTATGAACCGTACGCTCTAGCCAGCTGAGCTACGCCGCCACCTTATATATAAAATTCAGAAATATTCAAAACATGGCTCCCCGAACAGGACTCGAACCTGTGACAACTCGATTAACAGTCGAGTGCTCTACCAACTGAGCTATCAGGGAATATTGGTGGAGCCAAGCGGGATCGAACCGCTGACCTCCTGCGTGCAAGGCAGGCGCTCTCCCAGCTGAGCTATGGCCCCAATCTTTTTGTTATTCTAGAAGTGGTGGGCCTTAGTGGACTCGAACCACCGACCTCACCCTTATCAGGGGTGCGCTCTAACCAGCTGAGCTAAAGGCCCTAATGTATAGATTCATCATCCTTTAAAGGATATTGCTTGGCGGCGTCCTACTCTCCCAGGACCCTGCGGTCCAAGTACCATCGGCGCTGGAGGGCTTAACGGTCGTGTTCGGGATGGGTACGTGTGGAACCCCTCCGCTATCGCCACCAAA
>NZ_JCBAIQ010000055.1:0-6373 GCF_059772165.1 Paenibacillus sp. TY11
CGATTTTACAACCAATATCGACCACAACGAAAGTTAAATAAGCTGCCTCCGAAAGAGTACCGGAAGCAGCTTATAGTCTAGGGTCTTTTTTCAGTGTCTATAAAATGGGGTCTTGACCATATATACAGTAAGGGGCTTATTCCTAACTGTCTACTCAAAAGGGATAGTAACAGTGTTGAAGGTTCTTTTTTACAAATCTACCTTACCATACGACCTTTTTCCCGGCTGCAGCCGACTCCTCAATGCGGTCCAATAGCTGATGCAGCTTTAAGGCATGGTTGAAATCGGGAGCGAGACGGGTGTCCGTCAAAATATCCTCGGCAAATACATGATGAGCCTTGGCTACATTCAGGGTTACCCCTTCTTTTGGGAAATCCAGGCCGCCATCAGGCTCAGCAGTTATACTTATTTGTTCAAAAGCGCCATTAGGACCATGACTCTGCGTACTGCTTGGATCGTACACAAGTTTTTCTAGTGTTAGATTGCCAAATTGAACATGCCCAAGCGAAGGATTCTGTGTCAAACGCAAAATGCCCTTTTTCCCCTGAATCTCTATCTCAAATTTAGAATTCACTCCACCCTGAATGTGAACCGATACCGGTGCTCCTGTTTCCAACAGCCCGTGAATCAGAATCTGATCGGATGTATCCTTGGGAATGACTTCACCCGTTTCCTGAATAGTGGCTTCGTTATAACGGGATGATGTGATGGCCGATAGCTCGCGGAATTCGCCAACGATGTATTGCAGCGCATCCAGAGAATGCCCGCCGTTAATCGTCAGCAGATTAGCACCATTGGCTCTGTTCAGCAAATAAGCAGTGTCCTGAGCTATCTGTCCTCCTTTGCCGCGAGTAGCTACTTGCATATGACAGGATAGAACTTCACCAATCGTCCCGTCTTCCACCAGTTTTTTCATCGTTTGCACTTCAAGATCCTGTCGTGCCTGCAAGCCGACGGTATGATGAATGCCCGCCAGTTCTGCCGCCTTGGCCATTTCAGCAGCTTCCGCAGTGTTCGCCCCCAGGGGCCATTCACAAAAAATATGCTTTCTCTCTTGAATTGCAGCCATTACCGCTCCGTAATGATGGGGAACTTTTACGCTCACCACGACCATATCCACGTCCTCGGTAGCTGCGAGCTTTTTTGTATCATCAAAAGCCAGTGCCGCCCCTACTTCATCTGCACTTTTTCGTGCACTCTCCATACGGGAAGTACCGATGGCTGTGATATCCAGGTTCGGGTGCTGGAGCAAAGCCGGAATATGCGTTTGACTGGCCCATTTGTTATTCATCGAACCTCCTACGACACCTGCACGAATCTTCTTTTTGACCATGTTGCCATACCTCCTGATTTTTAAAATGAGGGTGGAAAATAGCGCTCAAGGCCAATATAATACACTTAACTCATAAATAATAATGCTTGTTTATGATATAGATATCATTTTATTTGATGGGAGGAGAAGGGATGGATATTGAAAATATGCAGGCATTCGTTTCGGTGGCAGAGCTGAGAAGCCTGACAGAAGCTGCCCAAAAGCTGAATCACCTGCAATCGAATATGACGGCCAAAATAAAGAAGCTGGAGGCCCATTACGGCACAGCGTTATTTTACCGAAAGCCCCGTGGTATGGAGCTGACACCTGCAGGAGAAATCCTATATGCTCAGTTCAAGCAAATGTTGTTGCTGTGGCAAGACACGGAGATGAAAATGAGACCGCAGGAGGAAAAGCTGCGCATCGGTACGATGCAGTCCATTGTTGCGGGGGAAACAACAAGGGCGCTTACGAAGGTATACGAGCTGTACCCGCAGGCCTCGGTTACATTAAAAACCGGAACCACCACGGAAATGGAGCGATTGATCCTCGACGGCGAGCTCGATATTGCTTTTGTTACAGGGTATCCCACCAACCCGTATATTCATTATCAAAAAATATGCCGTGAAGAGCTGGTGCTGGTGGGGAAAGGTATACATGAAGGCTCGGATCTCAAACAGGTGCTGCAAGGAGCTTCTATTATCATATTGTCGGATGGCTGCCTGTACCTAACGCATTTAAAGAAGATGTATCAGGACATGCAATTGACCCATGGCGAGGTTGTGGAGGTCGGTGTGTTTGATACGATGGTGGAATTTGCCTTGATGGGAATGGGAATCACCCTTATGTCCAAAAAGCTGGCGCGGCAATTCAAAGTAACATCCTATTTGCCAACTCCCCCAACCTTTGGCTACATGGATACATATTTAATATCCCGCCCAAATCACGAGATGACAGCGATTGAACATAAATTTATCGAAATCAATAATACGATCTAATAGAGTAGGAGAGGAATTGATTGCAACTAATCAGGGCAAGTACTAAGGTAGACATGCCGTATTTCTGGGCGATAGCATTACGTTTGGATATGAATTACGTGATGAGAAAAGCCTTACCCGCATATCGTCAGTGAAGTACTGGGCTTCCAAACCTTTGAGAATCATGGCATATCCGGCAGCAGTGTAGCTAGCGGGGGCTTTGAACCGATGTGTGAGCGTTATGAGAAAATGAACCCCCGTGCGGACGTGATCTTTTTTATGGGGATGCTCAGGCTATTCGTTTAGCGTGAGCATTTTTTTTGTGATTGGAGCGATTGTATATAAAGACTTGTATATTTTTAGTAAGGGCGTATAATACTTGATATATCAATTGATACCTCAAGTATTATACGAAGGAGGGTTTGACATCGAACATTGCTCTGAAAAAAGCCAGTTGTTTTATCGCATGCATCTATTATGTAAAGAAATGAATAACGCATTTGAAGCACAGTTAAAAACCAGCTTTACCAAGGTCGAAATTTTGTACCATATTGCTCAGCGTCAGGAACTAAGCCAGCTGGAACTTCAGTATTTGCTCGTTCTGGATGGTGCAGCAGTGACCCGACATCTGAAAAGGCTGGAAGAGGAAGGTTTGATTTTACGCAGTAAAAAAGAGCAGGATAAGCGTGTGACTTATATACGTTTAACCGACTTAGGGGTTCAAGAGCTGCAAGTTTTGTCAGAGCAAAGACAAGCCTTTCAGGAAAAGCTGCTATGTAAGTTTACAGATGAGGAAATTGTGGCTTTGACAGATGTGCTACAGCGTATGTCTAGCAATGTGAAGAATATGTAAAATGTGCGAGGAGGAAATGAATATGAAAGCCATCGTTATAGATCAGTATGGAAGCAAGGATGAATTGAAAGAAAGAGAAGTACCTACTCCTACACCACAGGCTCATCAGGTCGTAGTCAAAGTGGCGGCTACCTCCATCAATCCAATTGACTGGAAGCTGCGTGAAGGTTATTTAAAACAAATGATGGATTGGGAGTTCCCGATTATTTTAGGTTGGGATGTAGCCGGCACTGTTTCGGAAGTAGGTAGCGAGGTCACCGATTGGAAAGTGGGAGATGAAGTGTTTGCACGCCCGGATACCACCCGGTTCGGTACTTATGCCGAGTATACCTTGGTGGATGATCACCTGCTGGCACGCAAACCTGCCACAATTTCTTGGGAGGAAGCCGCATCTGTACCATTGGCGGGGTTGACTGCTTGGCAGGCGCTCTTTACACATGGTCAACTGGTGGAAGGGGAAAAGGTATTAATCCATGCAGGTGCAGGTGGCGTAGGCATGTTTGCGATCCAGTTTGCCAAACAAGCCGGAGCCTATGTCATTACTACAGCCAGTGAGCGTAATCATGAACTGCTTGCCTCATTGGGAGCCGACCAAATCATTGACTATCGTACAACTCGTTTTGAGGAAGTTTTATCTGATGTGGACGTGGTGTTCGATACGATGGGCGGGGATGTTCAGAAGAACAGCTTTAAGGTAATGAAAAGGGATACTGGACGGATCATATCCATTGTCAGCAATTTTGATGAAGAGCTGGTGGAGGAGTACAACGTAACGGCCAAAAATATATGGCTGGAGCCCAACGGACAGCAACTACAGGAAATTGCCGATCTGTTGGAGCAAAAGAAAGTAAGATCGGTAGTAGGAGCTACGTTTCCTTTTTCGCAAAAGGGTTTGTATGACGCACACGCTTTAAGTGAGACCCACCACGCTGTGGGTAAAATTGCAATAACTTTCTCATAAGGACGCATACACACATATACAGCGCGAAAGGAATTGCACTCGATGGAGATTTTAGATTAGAGAACGATTAATCAGCTTTTTTTCGAAAAGATTGAGTTTGTATTGAATGGTGATCGAAAACAAGGTATGAACAGTTGAAAAAGCTTACTGGAGTGGACAAGGCCCGGCTGGATGCGGAAGGTAAGATCGTTTATCTGGAAAATATACGCGACACAGCGAATGCCTTTGATAAGTACAAAAATATCTGATTCCCCTAAATGAAAACCCGTCAGCTGTATAAGAGCTTGCGGGTTTTCTGTTTTCCGAACAATACATATGTGTTTAATTTGTAACATTCGCTTTTTCTGTTGACAAGCAGTAGGCGAGAGCCTAAAATAACGGATGTAATATAGCGTATATGAATGCGAATATTACAGCTATTGAACGACAACAATACGAGTATGCTTTGCGTAGGAGGAATTACGACTCATGGAGCGTTTCTTTAAATTAAAGGAACATGGCACGAACGTCCGCACTGAGATTATTGCGGGGATTACTACTTTTATGACCATGGCTTATATCCTGGTGGTCAACAATACCTTTTTAGGGCCGACTGGAGCGGGTATGCCCAGCGAAGCTGTCTTTTTTGCGACGGCAGTAGGTGCAGGTTTAGTTACCATTCTGATGGGGTTGTTCGTTAATGTACCGATCGGTATGGCACCGGGTATGGGCTTAAATGCTTATTTTATGACTGTAGTCTTGAGTTCCAATGGTATGATTACTTGGCAAGCGGCACTTGGCGCTGTATTTATATCCGGTATCGTCTTTCTGATTTTAACCGTGACACGAGTAAGGCAGATGCTGCTTGTTGCGGTTCCGGAAAATTTAAAGACAGCTATCACAGTAGGTATCGGCTTGTTTATTACGATTGTTGGCTTCAAGCTTTGTAATCTGGTTATGGTGAGTATCGTTCCAGGGACAGATGTTGGTCAACCGGTTCCGGGTCATGCTTTTAATTTGATTCTGGGTAGTCTGGTACATCAAAAGGATGCGCTGCTGGCGCTAATCGGATTGCTCATTATCGCAGCACTGATGGTCGTTCGGGTTAAAGGTGCTTTGCTGATTGGGATCGTAGCTACTACATTGATCGGTATTCCGATGGGGGTAACGAATCTGAGTAGCTTGACAACAGGCCACTGGATTCCTGATTTCAGTAATTTAGCAGTAGGTCAGTTAGACTTAAAGGCGGCTTTGCATATCGGTCTGTTTGATATTATTTTCATTTTCACATTTGTAGAGTTGTTTGATACGTTCGGCACCTTGGTAGGTACGGCTACACGCGCGGGTATAATGAAGGATAAGAAAAAAGGCGAGAAAATTATCGGTAAAGCGATGCTGGTGGATGCTGTTGGCGTAAGTACCGGTGCAGTATTGGGTACAAGTACTATTACAGCATTCGTAGAAAGCTCCGCAGGGGTAGAAGAAGGCGGACGTACCGGTCTGACTGCTGTAACAACAGGCGTTCTATTCTTGTTGGCCCTCTTTATTGCACCTTTGGCTCTGGTTGTGCCTTCTGCGGCTACTGCGCCAGCTCTGATTATCGTTGGGGTGTTAATGATGAGTCAGGTTCGCAACATTGAATGGGATAACTTCCTGTTGGCGTTTCCTGCGTTTCTGACCATCGTTCTGATGCCTTTTACAGGTGGAATCGCGAATGGTATCTCTGCTGGTATTCTGTCTTACGTTGTGCTGGCTGTGTTTAGTAATCTGTTTACCAGCAATAAAGTTAAGATTCACTGGCTCATGTGGGTGCTTGCCATTATTGTAGTGATCCGCTTTGCCTTTATGGGCTCCGAATAATAAGTAGATATAGAATACAGAACCTCTTTCCTGTTGTTTAAGGGAGGAGGTTCTTTTTTGTAGTTAGCCACGGGTATAAACAAAGGGGCTACTATATAGAAGGAAAACAATAATAAATAGAGTATAGCGAAATTTGTATATAATAAATGCTTGCAAACTGATTTTGTATATGGTATATTCTAATTCCGGCCAAGAAATACAATATAGCGAGCGAATGTTACAAAAAAAAGATTTAAAAAATGCTTGCAAAGTTGGTTTGGAAATGATATAATATAAGAGTTGATAAGGCGATGAGTTGATTCAACAAGAGAAGAATGTTTGATCTTTGAAAACTGAACAACGAGTGAGTAAAACGATTTTGCTTGCAAAATCAAACAAGAGATATTTTATCTCGTCAGTTTCAAAATGAGCTTATCGCTCTTTCTATAAAC
>NZ_JCBAIQ010000056.1:0-3173 GCF_059772165.1 Paenibacillus sp. TY11
TCGGGATCGACAGGCACGTATGCTCCGCCCGCTTTGAGAATCGCCAGAATGCCGACAACCATATCGAGCGAGCGTTCGGCCAGAATCGCTACCAGCTGGTCCGCTTCTACTCCCGTCTCCCGCAGCTTCCGCGCAAGGCGGTTGGATCGCTCGTTCAGCTCGCGGTAGGTCAGTTGCCGCTCGTTCATGACGGCGGCCACGTTGTCCGGGTAAAGCTCCGCCTGTTCTTCGAACAAGCCGTAAATCGTTTTCCCCCGCTCGAACTCGGTTTCGGTGTCATTAAATCGCTTCAGCAGCGTCTCCCTCTCGTCTGGGGACAGCACATCGGCTTGTCCAAGCTCCAGATCCGGCTGAAATAAAAGCACGGACAGCAGCCTAACAAGATGGTCGGCCGCCTGTTCCACAAATGCCCGCTCGTAACGCTGCCCGTCAAAGCTTATTTCCATCTCGATGGAGTGGTTTTGGCGGTCGAAGCGAAAAACCGTATCGGCCGCCACCCGGTTACCCAGCGGTTCCGGATGAATCGGGGCGAAGGATACGACGGTGTTGACGACCGGGAGGCCGTCCCCCGTATAGTCCAGATGGAGCGGCTCCACCATTTTCCGAAAAGGCAGGTGCTGATGCTCCAGCGCCTCGCCGATGGAGGCTTTGATGCCCCCGAGCAGCGTTTTCAGCGTAGTCTGGCGGCTTACGGACGTCTTGACCACCAAGATGTCATGCGGCGGCGGAGTCCCGTCGGGGTCTGCGCTATAAGAAGGCATGCCGACCAGCACTTGGTCCCGCCCGGTATACTTGAACAGCAGGCTTTTTACTCCTGCCAAAACAATCATGTACAAAGCCAAATCCGAACCGTTGGCGAGGCAAATGATTCTCTCCGAGAGTTCGCTCGGCAGAGTACGGTGAAGCAAGCCCGGCTCGGCCGCAGCTTCCCCGTCGGCGGATAATTTGGAGGATTGACTGTAGGGAAGGAAGCTCAGGCTGTCATCGGCGTCAAACTTGCCGCTCCAGTACCGTTCTTCCTTTTCAAACAAAGATTTCATTTGTACCTCCCCTAAAAATGAAGTGACCGCATGCCCCGGCGCAGGTCCGAAAAAGCTTGCTTTCGGCCTGCGCGTTTACGGGCTTGGACGTTGTTCGCCGTCTTCCTTGGGATGCGCGCCGCTTTCACTTGACGGCGGAGGCGCGCTTGTAGGATTAGAACGCGAATTCGATCGTATCGACGGCACTCTTTGCGCCTGCCGCCGGTTTATGACATTCAATCCGGCTTAGCTCGAGTTGTGGATTTTCCGCAATTTGAGACAGTACCCGCAGGTAATCCTCGGTCAAGGTGCGGATCATCGCTTCTTTGAACAGCTTGGTGGCGTAGAAGAAGCCCCCGCTCAGCGCCCCGTTGTTTTCATACATAAACAGCGTCAGATCGAACTTCGCTTCTTCCAAATGGTCAAGCTCGTAAGTCTTCAGGCTGACCCCTTCCAGCTCGGCGTCTCGTTCTTCGATATTTTGCAAGTCGAAAACGGCATCGAACAGCGGGAAGCGGCCCGGCTCCCGCTTCACATTCAAACGCTCCACGAGCTCCTCGAATGGATAATCCTGGTTCTCGAAAGCACCCAAAGCCGTTTCCTTCACTTCTTCCAGGTAGGACAAGAACGTTTTGTCGCCCGACGGACGATTGCGGATCGCCAGCGTATTGACAAACATCCCGATGACCGGTTCCAAATCGGCATTCGTTCTTCCCGCCACCGGGGTGCCCACGACCAAGTCCTCCTGCCCGCTGTATTTGGACAGCAGCACGGTATAAGCCGCGAGCAGCACCATGAACAGCGTGCTTTCACGCTCGGCCGCCAATTCGCGCAACCGCGCAGAGAGAGAAGCTTCGACGTCGAACTCCAGATGCGCGCCTTCGTAGCTACGAGCCGCAGACCGTTCGTAGTCCATCGGCAGGTCCGCCGTCGGCAGCTCGCCTTCGAAGGTTTGCAGCCAGTACGCTTCCTGCCGCCCGATCCGCTCTCGGTGGGCCTTCGACTGCTGCCAAACGGCATAATCCTTGTATTGAATGCGCAGTGGCGGCAGTTCTTCCCCGGCGTAGAAACTCGAGAACTCATCGATCACAATCGCCATCGATACGCCGTCGGACACCATATGGTGCATGTCGAAAAGGAGAATATGCAGGTTCGGCTCCAGCTCGATGACCCCGGCGCGCAGCAGCGGCGGCTTGCCGAGATCAAACGGACGAACGAAGCTGCGGACGATCTGCTCGATTTGAGCCGCATCTTCTTTATCCGCTTGATGATGCTCGATAGCAAAATCGACCTGCGGGTAAATCCGCTGAACCGCTTCGGCCTTCACGATTTCAAAACCGGTGCGCAGCGATTCATGCCGTGTTATCAATTTCTGCAAGGCGGCTTCCAACCGGTCTAAGTCAAACTCGCCTTCCACCTGCACCAGCTCCGGCATGTTGTAAAGCTGATCCGCTCCATCCAGCGTGTGCTGAATGAACAGCCGTTTCTGCGCGGAGGACAGAGGGTAGTACTCTCTCTCCTCCGCTTGAGGAATGGCCTCATGCTCCCGCCGTTCCATCCGGGCGATCGCCTCGGCCATCGCCGCAATCGTCGAGTGACGGAATACTTCGCGCAGCGGCAGATTGACGTTTAATTCCTTAAATACCTTGCCCGCCAGCGTCGTCGCTCGCAGGGAGTGGCCGCCGATGTCGAAGAAGTTGTCGTGAACGCCAATCTCCTTCGCAAGCCCCAGCACCTCCTGCCAAATCGCCGCCAGCTTCGTTTCCAGCTCATTGCGCGGTGCGACGTACTCCGTTCCGCTTCCCGCTTCCCCTTCCGGCGCCGGCAGCGCCTTCCGGTCAATCTTTCCGTTCGGCGTCAGAGGCAGGCGCTCCATCTCCACGAAGTACGACGGGATCATGTAGCCCGGCAGCTCCTGCGCCAGCGCGCTGCGCAGATCGTTCACCGCCAGCTCCGCTCCGGTATCCGGCGTGTAATACGCGCATAGCGCCTTCTGCCCGTTCGCGTCACTTCGAACCAGCACCACCGCTTCGCACACGCCTTCCACCCGCAGCAGCTGCGACTCGATCTCGCCCGTCTCGATCCGGTAGCCCCGGATTTTCGCCTGGTTGTCGATCCGGCCGATGAAGTCCACGTTCCCGTCCTCCATCCACC
>NZ_JCBAIQ010000057.1:0-2771 GCF_059772165.1 Paenibacillus sp. TY11
TCGGCGAGAATGCCGACGATCGTCTCCCGGCCGATGCCGCTTGCGCGCAGCGTGGCCGCCAAGCGATTCGCCCGCTCGTTCAGCTCCGCATACGTCAGCCGGTCATTCTCGTACACGACGGCCTCCGCTTCCGGCGTGCGCTCCGCCTGTTCCTCGAACAGCCGGTGGAACGCCGACGCAGGAGCCGCTTCCGGCTGCGCCGGGTTGAACGCACCGAGAATTTGTTCTTTTTCCTCTGCCGTCAGCAAGTTTAGCTCGGCGATCTTCGCATCCGGACGGCTTACGATCGTTACGAGCAGCTGCTCGTAATGTTTCGCCAGCCGTTCGATCGTCTCCCTTTTGTAGAGAGCCGTCGCATATTCGAAGCTGTAATCCAAGCCGCCGTTCTCCTCGCCCACATCCAAGCTGATATCAAACTTCGCGGTATCCAGTGCGCTCGGATAAGGAATCAGGCGAAGCCCTTCCAGCTCAAATTCCTCGTTCTCCGTATTCTGCATCGTAAACAGCGTGTCGAAGAGCGGATTGCGGCTTAAATCACGGGTGACTTGCACCTTGTCCACCAATTCTTCGAACGGATAGTTTTGATGCTCGAAGGCGTGGAGGGTCGTTTCTTTGACTTCGTTCAGGTATGACAGGAATGTCTTCTCCGAAGCCGGATAACTGCGGATAGCCAGCGTGTTTAAGAAAATCCCGATCAGCGGCTGCACATCTCCATGATTCCTTCCGGCAATCGGCGTACCGACGATCACGTCTTCCTGACCTGAATATTTATGCAGAAGGACGTTATACGCCGCAAGCAGCACCATAAACAGCGTCGTGCCCGTTTCCGAGGCCAGCTGCTTCAGGCCGTCGGTTTTCGAAGCGTCAAAGAAAAACTCCAGCGTTTGGCCTTCGTAGCTCTGCACGGCCGGACGCGGATAGTCGGTCGGCATTTCCAGCACCGGAAGCTCGCCTTGGAACATGTCCAGCCAGTACGCCTCCTGACGCTGAAGCCGTTCCTTCTGCTCCTGCGAATGCTGCCAAACGGTGTAGTCTTTGTACTGAATGCGCAGAGGCTCCAATTGCTCGCCGCCGTACAAGCGGACGAATTCTTCAACAAAGATTTCCATCGAGACGCCGTCGGAAATAATATGATGCATGTCGTACATTAGAATATGGCGTTCCGGAGCCAGCTCGACAAGGCCTACCCTCAGCAGCGGAGGCTTCGCCAAGTCAAACGGACGGACGAAACGGCGAACCGTCTCTTCGGCCTCTTGCTCATCCGCTCGATAGAACTCCACGGCAAAATTCACGTCCTGGTAAATCCGCTGCGATGTTTCGCCATCCACCATTTCGAACCCGGTGCGCAGTGTTTCATGCCGCGCCACGAGCTTACGGAACGCTTCTTCGAACCTTGCCCGGTCTAAAGCACCCTCCAGCAGCATCGCTTCCGGCATGTTGTAGCTAAGCTCCGCGCCTTCCAGTTGATTCAGGATAAAGAGACGTTTTTGAGCAAAAGATTGCGGGTACACCTCTCGGTCATCCGCCACCGGAATGGCAACGAATGTCTGCTCATCCAGCCGGGAAATGGCGGCCGCCATGCTCTCGATCGTGGAATGGCGGAACACGTCGCGCAGCGGCAGATCCACGTTCAACTCTTTATGAATCTTGCTGACCAGCGTCGTCGCTCGCAGGGAGTGGCCGCCGATGTCGAAGAAGTTGTCGTGAACGCCAACCTCCTTCGCAAGCCCCAGCACCTCCTTCGCAAGCCCCAGCACCTCCTGCCAAATCGCCGCCAGCTTCGTTTCCAGCTCATTGCGCGGTGCGACGTACTCCGTTCCGCTTCCCGCTTCCCCTTCCGGCGCTGGCAGCGCCTTCCGGTCAATCTTTCCGTTCGGCGTCAGAGGCAGGCGCTCCAGCTCCACGAAGTACGACGGGATCATGTAGCCCGGCAGCTCCTGCGCCAGCGCGCTGCGCAAATCGTTCACCGCCAGCTCCGCTCCGGTATCCGGCGTGTAGTACGCGCACAGCGCTTTCTGCCCGTTCGCGTCACTTCGAACCAGCACCACCGCTTCGCGCACGCCTTCCACCCGCAGCAGCTGCGACTCGATCTCGCCCGTCTCGATCCGGTAGCCCCGGATTTTCGCCTGGTTGTCGATCCGGCCGATGAAGTCCACGTTCCCGTCTTCCATCCACCGCGCCAAGTCTCCCGTGCGGTACAGCCGCTCGCCCGCGGCGAATGGACTGTCTACGAACTTCTCTTCCGTCAGCTCCAGACGGTTCAAGTACCCGCGCGCCACTCCGACTCCGCCGATGACCAGCTCGCCCAGCACCCCGACTGGCACCGGATTCAGATGCGCATCCACGATGTAGAGTTTCGCATTCAGCCACGCTTTGCCGATCGGCACATTGCCTGTCTGCGGCAGCTTCGCCAGCTCCTCGTCGTAGAAGCTGGAGTCGATCGCCGCTTCCGTCACGCCGTATGCGTTGATGATCCGGAACAACGAGCCGAAGCGTTCCTGCAAGGTCCGGTAATCCGCCACGCTGCAGCTGTCCGAGCTCGTGATCAACAGCTCCATCCAGCTCATATCCAGCCCCTGCTCGTGCACGTACTCCAGGAACGGCACGAGCAGCGCCGGCGTCGATTCGAAGATGGTGACCCGCTCCCGCTCCATCCAGTGGTGCAGACGAGACGGATCGATCCGGTCGTCCTTCGGCACAATCACCATCGTGCCTCCGTTGTACAGCGTCCGCGCGATATCTCCCACGAACACGTCGAACGAGAAGCTTGC
>NZ_JCBAIQ010000058.1:0-2200 GCF_059772165.1 Paenibacillus sp. TY11
GATCATATCTATCGAGCGCTCCGTCATCAGACCCACCAGACGATCCTTCGTCACGCCATGACTCCGTAAGGTACGAGCCAATCGGTTGGCTCGTTCATTCAGCTCGCGGTAGGTCAGCTGTTCTCCCTCGAAGAACAAGGCCGCCTGCTCTGGTGTTTGCAAAGCCTGCGCTTCAAACAAACCGTGAATTGTCTGCTCGCTTGGATACGCTGCCGCCGTATCTCCCCACACGTGCAGGATTTGCTCGCGTTCTTGCTCACTCAATAAATCCAGCTCACCCAATGTCGTATCGGGATTCGTCGTAATGATTTCAGCCAGTCGTATAAAGTGGCGTGTGATTTGCTCAATCGTTTCCCGTTTATACAATGTTGTCGCATACTGCAAACCGAATTGAATGCCATCCTCTTGTTCGCTGGCTTCCAGCGTCAAGTCAAACTTAGCTGGAACCTGCTCCATACCAAATGGCCGGAAGTTAATATCTGGAAGTTTCAACTCGTCTTGTTCCGTGTTTTGTAGCACAAACATCGTGTCGAACAGTGGGTTACGGCTCATATCCCGTTTCACATTCAGTTTTTCCACCAATTCCTCAAACGGATAGTCCTGATGCTCATACGCTTGCAAGGCCCGTTTTTTCACATCCTCCACATAGCGGCGGAATGTTTGCGCTGCGGTTGGGTAGTTGCGTATGGCTAGTGTTCCGACAAACATTCCGATAATTGGCTCCAAATCGGCATAACGTCGGCCCGCAATCGGGGTACCGACAATGATGTCTTCCTGTCCAGTGTAATGATGCAGAAGTGCTGTATAAGCCGCCAGAAGCACCATATACAGCGTCGAACCTGTCTGGGCTGCCAGCTCTTTTAATCGTTCGCTGACTTCACGTTCCAGTCCAAATACCACCATATCTCCAGCCGTACTCCGCACCGCCGGGCGAGTAAAGTCGGTTGGCAGATCCAGTAAGGGCAGTTCACCCCTGAAGTTATCTAACCAGAACATCTCCTGACGTTTCATCCAATCCTGCTGTGTTTCACCTTGCTGCCATATGGCATAGTCTTTGTATTGAACCCGTAGCGGAGGCAATACCTCACCGCTGTATAAGCGTACAAATTCTTTGGTTAACACACCTGTTGATACACCGTCCGAGATAATATGGTGCATATCGAGCATCATCAGATATTGCTGTTCTTGTTCTCCCCCCTGTATACCCAGATCCAACAAGGATACCCGTAGCAACGGGGCTACCTGCAGATCAAACGGACGTACAAAACGTTGAACCCAATCTTGAACTTCTCGACTTACAAGCTGTTCAGACCCTACTGTTTGCTGCTCGAACGCCGTATCACGATCAGAGATGGGCACATGTATTTGTTGATCAGCTTCTATGTGCGTTAGTACACGCCCTCCCTGCAACTTCGCATACTTCACCTCGAACAATACAGTTTCTTGAATCCGTTGCACGGGTTCATTGTTTACCAGTCCAAAGCTGGTTCGGAAAGCTGCATGACGTGAGATCAACTGGCGGAAAACCTTCTCTACCCGTTTTACATCCAGCGGGCCACTTACCTGAAGCACAGCGGGAATATTGTAGTTCACATCATCTGGATCAATCTGATGCAAAACATACATCCGTTTTTGTGCCGAGGACAATGGGTAGAACGGACGTTCTTCCGTCACTGGAATGGATGCATACATCTCTTGATCCAATTGTTCAATGACCGCCGCCAGATGTTCAATGGTCGGGGCTTCAAAAATACTACGTAGCGGAAGCGATTTATTCAATTCCTTATGAATCTTCGAGGTCAGCGTTGTCGCGCGTAGTGAATGTCCACCAATCTCGAAAAAGTTCTCTTTTACACCGACTTGCTCTAATCCCAGCACGTCCTGCCAGATTTGCGCCAGCACGGATTCCACCCCGGTTCGTGGTGCGGTATAATCGGCTCCCGTTTGCAGGCTGCCTTCGGGTGCTGGCAATGCCTTGCGGTCTATTTTGCCGTTCGGTGTTAACGGCATGGACTCCAGCTGTACAAAGTATGAAGGTACCATATAGTGAGGCAGCTTTTCGCCCAGTAGGCTGCGCAGTTCACCTGCATTCATTTCTTGTTCTGCCACATAGTAGGCTACCAGTTGGTTTTGCCCTTGCCCGTCTTCTCGGGCTAGCAGGATGGCTTCTTGCACATGTTCTACTTTTAACAGGTTCGCC
>NZ_JCBAIQ010000059.1:0-1938 GCF_059772165.1 Paenibacillus sp. TY11
CTCGAACTGTCCATAGTTTAAAATCGTTTCCGATGTCGGTATATATAGCGTGGCTCCGCAGAACAGCGTTTGAAACACTTCCCAGCAAGCGGCATCAAAGGAATAACTGGCAAACATCAAGACATGATCCGACAAGCTCATCTGTAGTGTTTCATCGAAATAGGTTTTGAGGTTGCACAGCCCGCGGTGCTCAATCATAACACCCTTCGGCTGTCCCGTCGTACCCGACGTATAAATCACATATGCCAGATCGTTCGGGGCAGACAACAGCTCCAGATTCGAACCATCCTCGTGGTAGGCCTCCTGCACCCCATCCAGCACCAGTACCTTGCCGCCAAAAGTGGCCTTTTCCACCAGATGGCTTTGCGTTAGCAGCAATTCCGCACCCGAGTCATCGAGCATGTAGCGGATACGTTCCTCTGGGTACGTCGGATCTATCGGAACATACGCGCCTCCGGCTTTCATAATCCCAAACATCCCCACGATCATATCTATCGAGCGCTCCGTCATCAGACCCACCAGACGATCCTTCGTCACGCCATGACTCCGTAAGGTACGAGCCAATCGGTTGGCTCGTTCATTCAGCTCGCGGTAGGTCAGCTCTTCTCCCTCGAAGAACAAGGCCGCCTGCTCTGGTGTTTGCAAAGCCTGAGCTTCAAACAAACCGTGAATTGTCTGCTCACTTGGATAGTCCGCTGCCGTATCTCCCCACACGTGCAGGATTTGCTCGCGTTCTTGCTCGGTCAATACATCCAACTCACGTACAGGAATATTCGGGTTCACCGTTACCTGCTCCAGCAGCCGCACCAGATGTCTCTGAATCTGCTCTATACTTTCCCGCTCAAATGCCAGAGTATTGTAATTAAAGCTCATGTGAATGGCTTTCCCCGACTGTACCACCAGATTAAAATCATAGCTTGTCGGTTCGACGGACTCTACACTATTCCTACTGAAACTAGCTTCGGCAACGTCATTCACTTGCTCGGCTTGTTCCTCACCTGAATCATTTACAAAAATGAGTATATGGTTGACCAAATCCTCCTTTAGCTCCAACAACTCTTGAATTTCATCCAGTGAATACGTGGCATGTGCATGGATAGATCTAGACTGCTTCTCAATTTGTTTCATCAAATCCGAGAACAGGCTTTCCTCATGACTATTGATCCGAACAGGTACCGTATTTATGTGCTGATCAATTATTTGCCCTACCTGTGAAGCGTCCATCGTACGCTCGGAATCCATACTGCCAAACACGACGTCATCTGTGCCATTATACTTTTGCAGCAATATGCCCCAAACGCTCTGGATCAGCGTATTTAAAGTCACCTGATGACGCTTGGCGATCTGCTGAATCTGGATCGTCAGACTTACACCCAGATCAAAATCAAGTTGCTCTGGCTGATATTTCTCGTTACTCAGCATTTTTGTCTGAGGCAAATGGGACGGCTCCGTATTCCCCTCCAAATATGCCCTCCAGTAACGAGAAGCCTTTTGGCGGTCTTGATGGATTTTCAGGACAGGTACGGTTTCTTTTGTCGTGACCCATTCCAGCTCACCCAGCGTCGTATCGGGATTCACCGCAATAACTCCAGCCAACCGTACGAAGTGGCGTGTAATCTGCTCGATGGTTTCTCGCTCATACAGTGACGTTGCATACTCTAATACGAATTGAATACCTTCTTTCTTCTCGCTGGCTTCCAGCATCAGGTCAAACTTCGCCGGAGTCTGTTCCATACCATATGGACGGAAGCTGATATCCGCTAGTCTCAGCTCACTTTCTTCGGTGTTTTGTAGCACAAACATCGTGTCGAACAGCGGATTGCGGCTCATATCCCGTTTCACGTTCAGCTTTTCCACCAGTTCCTCAAACGGATAGTCCTGATGCTCATATGCTTGCAAGGCCCGCTTTTTCACGTCCTCCACGTACTGACGGAATGT
>NZ_JCBAIQ010000060.1:0-1909 GCF_059772165.1 Paenibacillus sp. TY11
ACCACCGTAGCGCCTGCCGTGCTTCGTACTGCAGGACGTGTAAAGTCGGTTGGCAAGTTCAGTACAGGCAGATCACCTCTAAAGGTATTCAGCCAGTATGCTTCCTGACGTTTAATCCAGTCCCGTTGTGCCTCCGTTTGTTGCCATACCGCGTAGTCTTTATATTGAATCCGTAGCGGAGACAGTTCTTCACCGCTGTACAAGCGGACAAATTCGTCGGTCAACACACCCATAGATGCGCCGTCCGAGATAATATGGTGCATATCGAGCATCAACAGATGCTGTGGCTCCTGTTTTTCTCCCTCTCCCTGTACGCCCAAATCCACCAAGGCCACGCGCAGCAGCGGAGCGGCTTGCAGATCAAATGGGCGTACAAAACGTTGAACCCATTTTTGCACTTCCTGGCTTACAAGCTGCTCAGTCCCCTCTGTATGTTGTTCATATGCTGCATCATGATATAAGACCTCGACATCGGTTTGTTGATCAGCAGCTGGATACGTCACAACATGTCCTGCTTGCACCTTCGCATACTCTACCTCGAACGTCACCGTATCCTGAATCTGTTGCACAGGTTCATTGTTTACCAGTCCAAAGCTGGTGCGGAGTGCCGCATGGCGCGAGATCAACTGGCGGAAAACCTTCTCCACCCGTTTTACATCCAGCGGGCCACTTACCTGAAGCACAGCGGGAATATTGTAGTTCACATCATCTGGATCAATCTGATGCAAAACGTACATCCGTTTTTGTGCCGAGGACAATGGGTAGAACGGACGTTCTTCCGTCACTGGAATGGACGCATACATCTCTTGATCCAATTGTTCAATGACCGCCGCCAGCTGTTCAATGGTCGGGGCTTCAAAAATACTACGTAGCGGAAGCGATTTATTCAATTCCTTATGAATCTTCGAGGTCAGCGTTGTCGCGCGTAGTGAATGTCCACCAATCTCGAAAAAGTTCTCTTTTACACCGACTTGCTCTAATCCCAGCACGTCCTGCCAGATTTGCGCCAGCACGGATTCCAACCCGGTTCGTGGTGCGGTATAATCGGCTCCCGTTTGCAGGCTGCCTTCGGGTGCTGGCAATGCCTTGCGGTCTATTTTGCCGTTCGGTGTCAGTGGCATGGACTCCAGCTGTACAAAGTATGAAGGTACCATATAGTGAGGCAGCTTTTCACCCAGTAGGCTGCGCAGCACACCTGCATTCATTTCTTGTTCTGCCACATAGTAGGCTACCAGTTGGTTTTGCCCTTGTCCGTCTTCTCGGGCTAGCAGGATGGCTTCTTGCACATGTTCTATTTTTAACAGGTTCGCCTCCACCTCACCCAGTTCAATCCGGTAGCCCCGGATTTTCACTTGATGATCTATCCGTCCCAGGTGCTCGATGTTGCCATCCGGCATCCATTTCGCCAAGTCCCCTGTCCGGTACATCCGTTCATATCCGGTTTCTCCATCCGTAAACGGATTCGGTATAAATTTCTCATCCGTCAGTTCGGGACGATGCAGATATCCACGTGCCAGTCCTACACCTGATACACACAGTTCTCCAGCTACACCCACCGGCGCCAAATGTCCTTGTGCATCCACGATATAGACGCGGTGATTCGGGACGGGACGTCCGATAGAAATCCGTTCCTCCGCATTCGCGTCCTCAGACACCGGCCAAATCGTTGTAACAATCGAATTTTCCGTTGGACCATACGCGTTGTAGTAGGCCACTTGATGCTTCCACTTGTTTACCAGGTCTGTCGTTGTCGCAGATCCCCCCGTGAACAGAATCCGCAGGTCTGGCATTCGCTCTGCTTCTAGATACACCGCGTACGTCGGTGGTAGTAACACGGCCGTAATCTGGTGTTTCGCCATGTACTGCTCGAACTGTCCATAGTTTAAAATCGTTTCCGACGTCGGTATAT
>NZ_JCBAIQ010000061.1:0-1551 GCF_059772165.1 Paenibacillus sp. TY11
TCCGGAGTTAATACCTGATCCGGAGCATATGTATGAACCGTTTCCGCTAACGGATGTGCAAATGGCTTATCTGATGGGACGCGAGGACCATTTTGAAATGGGCGGAGTGTCAACTCATGGATATACAGAAATTAAAACCGACTTTGATATAGACCGACTTAATTTTGCATTACAACAGGTCATTCAATATCAGCCCATGATGCGCGCAGTCGTATTTCCTACCGGAGAGCAGGTTATCCTGGAGAATGTGCCGGAATATCGAATAACAGTGGTTGACCTTACCCATATGAGTTCGTCTGAGCAACAAGAACGGATAGTGTCAGAAAGAGAGCGAATGTCTCATTATGTATTTCCAACAGACCAATGGCCGCTCTTTGAATATAAAGCTTTTAAATTATCTGAAGGAATTTATTATTTGTTTATCAGCTACGACATGTTGATTACGGATGGAGCAAGTATTCAACTGATAGGCAAGCTGCTGGTTAAATTCTATCATGAGCCCAATTGGATGCCATCACAGTTACAGAGCACATTTCGGGACTACATTCTGGCATTGCAGCATTTTAAAAATTCGGAAACCTATACGAAGGACAAACTGTATTGGTTGAATAAATTGGGCGATTTTCCTGCAGCTCCGCAGCTGCCTTTGAAAGCAGATCCCTCCGGTGTGACTGAGCCTCGTTTTTGCCGTCTGGAGCAAGAGATCGATAGAGAAACCTGGGAGAAAATCAAAAAACAGGCGTATAAGTACAATATAACGCCTACAGCGGCTCTTCTTGCTGCTTATGCAGAAGTGATGGCCTTTTGGAGTAATAAGCCTCATTTAGCCGTGAGCTTGACCGTTTTCAACAGACTACCGTTTCATCAAGATGTGAACGACATGGTTGGGGATTTTACTTCCGTAATTCTTATAGAAATTGATTTTAGGTCTGAAAAGGGATATTGGGAGAGGGCAAAACAGATCCAAGAACGTCTTTTAGAATCACTTGAGCATCGGCATTATGATGGAATTGAGTTAATACGAGAAATATCTAAATACCATAGTTATGGTAATCGTGCTGTTATGCCTATTGTTTTTACAAGCATGCTGCTGGGGACCAAAGAAAGAGGTGAAGTTAGTTGGTATGAATTAGGAGAGATACAAATGGGTGCTGGGCAGACATCTCAAGTTTACTTGGATCACCAACTTTTTGAAGATAACGGTTCGTTAAGGCTTGTTTGGGACTACGTTGAGCAACTATTCGATGAAAATGTAATTCATACAATGTTCAAGCAATATATTGATACATTAACTCTGCATACCAACTGCATAAAAATTACTGAACAAGAAATGAAGTTGATGGAGAGCTACAATAATACAGAGAAACCGATACCATACAGCACCTTGCATGGGCTGTTCGAGGAGCAAGCAGCGCGTACTCCAGAAGCAGTGGCATTAATGCACAAGGATGAATGTCTTACGTATGGAGAACTGCAGAAACGTTCGAATCAAATTGCCCGTTACTTGCAAGGGCAGGGTGTATGTCGTGGTGATTATGTTAGCGTATTGGC
>NZ_JCBAIQ010000062.1:0-1114 GCF_059772165.1 Paenibacillus sp. TY11
CGTTGGACGTTGATGTTACTGGCGAAATAGATCTGAACGTTTTCTTTGGCTTAAAAGAGGGGAATTCTGGCTTTGATGAAATAAACGTTCGTTTCAATGTGGACAGTGACGCAGATGAAGCGCAGGTTGAAAAGTTGATTGCAAAAGCCATAGAAATATCACCTGTGAGAAACACCATTGAAAGAAACGTTAAAGTGACTTCGGAGTATACACGCCACAGTTAAAACGTAAGCGTCAAACCCAGTACACCTGTAACCCCAACACCAGTCATGAGATCATAGGCATATCTTAACTCAAGGAGATTTGCCAGATGACCAAAGCAGAACGACACCAGCAGTAATGGACGGAGCGCATCACGGACTATCGAGCCAGTGGCCTCACTGTATGAAAAACGTGAAGATCACGAAATTGTGTACTAATTCAAAAGATTCGTGCTATTAAGAATATAAAGGCTTCATAGAATTGGTAATCTATTTTTCATTCACTTAAGGAGTGGTACAATGGCACATTACGCAGCAATCTTGCACATAGTTGACCCGGGAAAAAGACAAGAGTTACATCCTAAGCACCTGGAATTTTTGAACAAAATGAAGGAACAGGGGAAAATTTATGCCATGGGACCTTTTGTTGATGGGGCCGGCGGTCTAGTCATTTACGTTGCAGATTCATTGGAAGAGGCACAGGCGATGGTTGAAAAAGACCCGTATGTGTCGGAAAAAGCGCTTCGCTTGGAACTTCATGAGTGGAAAATGGTATAAATGAATATACATTTCTCTTTTAGGTTTCGTTAAAAAGCCATCAACGCTACTATAATATCAAGAGGCCCCCAGTATAGGGAGCCTCTTTTTTGGGTGCACCTCACAGTCGCATCATTAGGTGGTTCAAATCCACCGGGTAACTTTACCCTTTAAAGTGCCGTAGCCGAAGCAGACATCCGGCAACCCAAGGTTTCGGATGGGCAGGGTGGAGAAAGTTTGGGAAGAAGAGCATCCGGCAGCTAAGTTTGAAATTCTTTCTGATGAAACCTCTAGTGAAGGACTATGTACTGATGAAGGGTGTGCGATCCCGCCTAAAAAGTCATAAAGGACAAGCGAGGATTCAATTAAGATAGGTC
>NZ_JCBAIQ010000063.1:0-1088 GCF_059772165.1 Paenibacillus sp. TY11
CCCGCGGCGAACGGGCTGTCTACGAACTTCTCTTCCGTCAGCTCCGGACGGTTCAAGTACCCGCGCGCCACTCCGACTCCGCCGATGACCAGCTCGCCCAGCACCCCGACCGGCACCGGATTCAGGTGCGCATCCATGATGTAGAATTTCGCATTCAGCCACGCTTTGCCGATCGGCACATTACCTGTCTGCGGCAGCTTCGCCAGCTCCTCGTCGTAGAAGCTGGAGTCGATCGCCGCTTCCGTCACACCGTATGCGTTGATGATCCGGAACAACGAGCCGAAGCGTTCCTGCAAGGTCCGGTAATCCGCCACGCTGCAGCTGTCCGAGCTCGTGATCAACAGTTCCATCCAGCTCATATCCAGCCGCTGCTCGTGCACGTACTCCAGGAACGGCACGATCAGCGCCGGCGTCGATTCGAAGATGGTGACCCGCTCCCGCTCAATCCAGTGGTGCAGACGAGACGGATCGATCCGGTCGTCCTTCGGCACAATCACCATCGTGCCTCCGTTATACAGCGTCCGGGCGATATCTCCCACGAACACGTCGAACGAGAAGCTTGCGAGCTGCAGCAGCCGCACCGGGAACTGATCCAACCGGTATTCCCGCCGGTAGCCCGCCGCCGTGTTCACCAGGCTGCAGTGCTCGATCATCACGCCCTTCGGCTTGCCCGTCGTTCCCGACGTATAGATCACGTACGCCAGATCCTCCGGACGGGCTTCATGGAAGCTGTCGGTGCCAACATTCTGATGGCTCTCATCGCCGTCGTCCACAGCATCCGTCAGCTTGCCGGAGACAACCGACGCATTCGCTCGCTCCTCGCTGTACGACGCTTCGTCGTCCAGGTACAGCACCGCCGCCAGCGCCAGCTCCTCTTCGCCGAGCCAGGCTTCGGCACGCTCTCGCAGCGGCGTTTGCGTCAGCAGCACCTTCGCTCCGCTGTCTTCGAGCATGAACCGCACGCGGTCTGCCGGGTAATCCGGGTCGAGCGGCACATACGCCCCGCCCGCTTTCCAGACGGCCAGCACGGCCACCAGCAAGTCCACCGAACGCTCGGCGAGAATGCCGACGATCGTCTCCCGGCCGAT
>NZ_JCBAIQ010000064.1:0-892 GCF_059772165.1 Paenibacillus sp. TY11
TCCCCTGGTCTGCCTCTCACTCACCTATGAATTCAGTGAGTAGTGACTGTCGATGAAGACAGCCGGGTTTCCCCATTCGGACATCCCCGGATCAAAGCTTGCTTACAGCTCCCCGAGGCCTTATCGTTGTTCGCCACGTCCTTCGTCGGCTCCTGGCGCCTAGGCATCCTCCGTGTGCTCTTTGTAGCTTAACCTAGACTTTTCTTTGATAAAAAGAAAATGTCGATGTTCGATAAAAAATGATTTTTGCCAAAGGCAAAAGATCTTTCCTTATCTGCTACCTTTATTTCACTTGTTTACACAAGATCAGCTTAAAGGAATATTCTAAAACGCAATTTCGTTTCGGTATCCAGTTTTCAAGGTGCAAAGCTGTTTGATTATCAGTCAATCTCCAAAGAGTTAACGATCCTCATACAGTTTTAGATGAAATTGTAATTGGTGGAGCCAAGCGGGATCGAACCGCTGACCTCCTGCGTGCAAGGCAGGCGCTCTCCCAGCTGAGCTATGGCCCCTCACAAGTTCCATCAAAACTGAACAAATGGAATGATGATTTTTTTGAAGCTTACGCTTCATATTTGAATGTTTCCATTGCAGGAAACGATTCTCCATAGAAAGGAGGTGATCCAGCCGCACCTTCCGATACGGCTACCTTGTTACGACTTCACCCCAATCATCTACCCCACCTTCGGCGGCTGGCTCCCTTGCGGGTTACCCCACCGACTTCGGGTGTTGTAAACTCTCGTGGTGTGACGGGCGGTGTGTACAAGACCCGGGAACGTATTCACCGCGGCATGCTGATCCGCGATTACTAGCAATTCCGACTTCATGTAGGCGAGTTGCAGCCTACAATCCGAACTGAGACCGGCTTTTCTAGGATTGGCTCCACCTCGCG
>NZ_JCBAIQ010000065.1:0-819 GCF_059772165.1 Paenibacillus sp. TY11
TTTCCGAGGCTAGCCCTAAAGCTATTTCGGGGAGAACCAGCTATCTCCGGGTTCGATTGGAATTTCTCCGCTACCCCCACCTCATCCCCGCATTTTTCAACATGCGTGGGTTCGGGCCTCCAGTGCGTGTTACCGCACCTTCACCCTGGACAGGGGTAGATCACCCGGTTTCGGGTCTACGTCCACGTACTCATTCGCCCTATTCAGACTCGCTTTCGCTGCGGCTTCAGCTCTTCACCTTAACCTTGCACGGGAACGTAACTCGCCGGTTCATTCTACAAAAGGCACGCCATCACCCATAAATAGGGCTCTGACTTCTTGTAAGCACACGGTTTCAGGATCTATTTCACTCCCCTTCCGGGGTGCTTTTCACCTTTCCCTCACGGTACTGCTTCACTATCGGTCGCCAGGGAGTATTTAGCCTTGGCAGATGGTCCTGCCGGATTCATACGGGGTTTCACGTGCCCCGCACTACTCGGGATCCGTCTCGGAGGGAACGGGTTTTGAACTACAGGGCTTTTACCTTCTCTGGCGGGCCTTTCCAGACCTCTTCATCTAACCGGTTCCTTTGTAACTCCATGTGAGACGTCCCACAACCCCAAGGAGCAAGCTCCTTGGTTTGGGCTAATCCGCGTTCGCTCGCCGCTACTGACGGAATCACTATTGTTTTCTCTTCCTCAGGGTACTTAGATGTTTCAGTTCCCCTGGTCTGCCTCTCACTCACCTATGAATTCAGTGAGTAGTGACTGTCGATGAAGACAGCCGGGTTTCCCCATTCGGACATCCCCGGATCAAAGCTTGCTTACAGCTCCCCGAGGC
>NZ_JCBAIQ010000066.1:0-680 GCF_059772165.1 Paenibacillus sp. TY11
CGCCGGACCCGTTTTAAGGACACCACGATCTTTCAGGATATTTTCGATGAAATTGTCCTGCAGGCGATCTCACACCGGATGGTGGGCGGACGCGTTCTGGTGACCGATTCGACGCACGTAAAAGCAAATGCGAACAAACACCAGTATACCAAAGAACAGGTACTGCAGAATACCAAGGACTACATGGACGAGCTCAACGCAGCGGTGACAGAAGACCGGAGAAACCATGGAAAAAAGCGCTAAAATCCCGAGAGGAAGTGAACGAAGAAAAAGAGATTAAAGTGAGCAAGACCGATCCCGATAGTGGTTATATGATTCGTGACGGCAAACCTGAAGGCTTTTTTTACCTGGACCACCGCACGGTGGATACCAAATACAATGTGATTACCGACGTACACGTGACGCCGGGGAATGTACATGATTCCGTCCCTTATTTGTCGCGTTTGGACCGCCAGAGAGAGCGTTTTGGTTTCCAGGTGGAAGCCGTCGCCCTGGATTCGGGTTATTTGACAACGCCGATTTGCCGTGGTTTGCAAAGCCGTAAGATTTTTGCTGTGATTGCCCACCGAAGATTCCATCCGAAGCAAGGATTGTTCCCGAAATGGAAGTTTGAATACGATGCCAAGCGCAATGTGTATATTTGCCCAGCCCAACAGGAACTGCCCTACCGAACGACGGAC
>NZ_JCBAIQ010000067.1:0-670 GCF_059772165.1 Paenibacillus sp. TY11
TTGAAGCACAAATCCATCTATTGAAGGCTGAGAACGAACTGTTAAAAAAGATTCGTCTGGCAGAACGGAGGCTGGGAAACAAGGGGTAGAACTGGCGCCTTGCCAAAAATATATCCTAATTCAAGATGTGATTCAGAAATACAAGCTGAAGCGGATGGTAGGCTATCTATGTAAGATTACAGCCGTCTCCAAGAGCGGCTATTATCGCTATTGGTCCTCTACATCCGTCAACCTGCGCCATCCAAAAGAACAGCACGATGAAGCGGTTAAGCATACGATAACCAAGGCATTCCACTTCAAAAAACGTAAGCGAGGAGCCCGTTCCATCAAGATGATTTTAGAGGGACCATTTCAGGTGGTTTATAATCTGAAAAGAATACGGAGGATCATGAAAAAATATGGTATGGTCTGTCCTTTCCGAAGAGCCAATCCATACAAGCGAATGCTGAAGGCGACTCAGGAACATCGGACCCTGCCTAACTTGTTGAAGCGCAACTTTAAACAGGAAGTGCCCGGCAAAGTGTTGCTCACCGATATTACCTACTTAGTCTATGGAAAAGGTCAACGAGCATATTTATCCACGATTAAGGATGGTTCCACAAACGAAATTCTAGCTTACCATGTGTCTGAGAGAATCACCATGGATCTGGCGACAGAAACGTTGCTCAAA
>NZ_JCBAIQ010000068.1:0-670 GCF_059772165.1 Paenibacillus sp. TY11
GTCCGTCGTTCGGTAGGGCAGTTCCTGTTGGGCTGGGCAAATATACACATTGCGCTTGGCATCGTATTCAAACTTCCATTTCGGGAACAATCCTTGCTTCGGATGGAATCTTCGGTGGGAAATCACAGCAAAAATCTTACGGCTTTGCAAACCACGGCAAATCGGCGTTGTCAAATAACCCGAATCCAGGGCGACGGCTTCCACCTGAAAACCAAAACGCTCTCTCTGGCGGTCCAAACGCGACAAATAAGGGACGGAATCATGTACATTCCCCGGCGTCACGTGCACGTCGGTAATCACATTGTATTTGGTATCCACCGTGCGGTGGTCCAGGTAAAAAAAGCCTTCAGGTTTGCCGTCACGAATCATATAGCCACTATCGGGATCGGTTTTGCTCACTTTAATCTCTCTTTCTTCGTTCACTTCCTCTCGGGATTTTAGCGCTTTTTTCCATGGTTTCTCCGGTCTTCCGTCACCGCTGCATTGAGCTCGTCCATGTAGTCCTTGGTATTCTGCAGTACCTGTTCTTTGGTGTACTGGTGTTTGTTCGCATTCGCTTTCACGTGCGTCGAATCGGTCACCAGAACGCGTCCGCCCACCATCCGGTGTGAGATCGCCTGCAGGACAATTTCATCGAAAATATCCTGAAAGATCGTGGTGTCCTTAAAAC
>NZ_JCBAIQ010000069.1:0-662 GCF_059772165.1 Paenibacillus sp. TY11
TGATGTTTGCCAGTTATTCCTTTGATGCCGCTTGCTGGGAAGTGTTTCAAACGCTGTTCTGCGGAGCCACGCTATATATACCGACATCGGAAACGATTTTAAACTATGGACAGTTCGAGCAGTACATGGCGAAACACCAAATTACGGCCGTGTTACTACCACCGACGTACGCGGTGTATCTAGAAGCAGAGCGAATGCCAGACCTGCGCATCCTGCTCACGGGGGGATCCGCGACATCGACAGACCTGGTAAACAAGTGGAAGCATCAAGTAGCCTACTACAACGCGTATGGTCCAACAGAGAATTCAATTGTCACGTCGATTTGGCCGGTGTCTGAGGACGCGAATGCGGAGGAACGGATTTCTATTGGACGTCCCGTACTGAATCACCGCGTCTATATCGTGGATGCACAAGGACATCTGGCGCCGGTGGGTGTAGCTGGAGAACTGTGTGTATCAGGTGTAGGACTGGCACGTGGATATCTGCATCGTCCCGAACTGACAGATGAGAAATTTATACCGAATTCGTTTACGGACGGAGAAGCCGGATATGAACGGATGTACCGGACAGGGGACTTGGCGAGATGGATGCCGGACGGGAACATCGAGCACCTGGGACGGATAGATCATCAAGTGAAAATCCGGGGCTACCGGATTGAACTG
>NZ_JCBAIQ010000070.1:0-656 GCF_059772165.1 Paenibacillus sp. TY11
CGTCCTTGAAATTCGATATAACCTGCCGGACGCCATACTCCATAATCTCCAGTTCGGTACAATCGGCCCAGCTCTGGATGTTCCACAAACGATTCCCGGGTTCTCCGTTCATCATTTAGATAACCTGCCGCAAGCCCCATTCCACCAATGTACAGTTCCCCTTGTACATCCGCCGGGCAAGGCTTCAGCTCATAGTTCAGCACATACATCTGCTGGTTCGCCAGCGGTCTGCCATAAGGTATCGAGGCGGTCTGTCCATCCCATTCCTCGATTGGGTAGTAGATGGACCAAATCGAGGCTTCTGTTGCTCCTCCCAGGCTAATCACTTCTGCATGCGGACAATGTCGCTTTATTTTCTCAGGCAGGTGCAGCGGTATCCAATCCCCGCTAAGCAACACCGTTCGAATTCCATCATTGTGAAAGTCAGCCGCGACATTGGCAAGCACCATTTCCATAATAGCGGGTACGGAATTCCATAAGGTGATGCCTTGATACTCTATCGTGTGTATTACATCGTCGACATCCCGCTGATCGTCAATCAATACCAATGCCGCTCCGGCTGCCAAGGCGCCGAACAGATCATACACAGACAGATCGAAACACATGGAGGACAAACCTATCATTCGGTCCTGCTCATGGATGCTGAATTTATGATT
>NZ_JCBAIQ010000071.1:0-613 GCF_059772165.1 Paenibacillus sp. TY11
CCGCAAGGGAGCCAGCCGCCGAAGGTGGGGTAGATGATTGGGGTGAAGTCGTAACAAGGTAGCCGTATCGGAAGGTGCGGCTGGATCACCTCCTTTCTATGGAGAATCGTTTCCTGCAACGGAAACATTCAAATAAGCAGGTACGTTGTACCTGCGACTGGATATTCAATTCGGTTCATCACATGTGTGTGAATGAAATGAATATCCCGAACTTACTCACTCGTTGCTCAGTTTTGAGAGTTCAAACTCTCAAGTATCATTTCCAGAATATACTTGTAGTCAAGTGATTCTGAATTTGATATGATCTTCTTCCGGATTTAAAAACCGGAAAAACGTGCACCTTGAAAACTGGATACCGAAACGAAATTGCGTTTTAGAATATTCCTTTAAGCTGATCTTGTGTAAACAAGTGAAATTAAGGTAGCAGATAAGGAAAGATCTTTTGCCTTTGGCAAAAATCATTCTTTATCGAACATCGACATTTTCTTTCTACGAAAGAAAAGTCTAGGTTAAGCTACAAAGAGCACACGGAGGATGCCTAGGCGCCAGGAGCCGACGAAGGACGTGGCGAACAACGATAAAGCCTCGGGGAGCTGTAAGCAAGCTTTGATCC
>NZ_JCBAIQ010000072.1:0-593 GCF_059772165.1 Paenibacillus sp. TY11
GCCGCAGTGAAAAGGCCCAAGCGACTGTTTAGCAAAAACACAGGTCTGTGCGAAGCCGCAAGGCGAAGTATACGGGCTGACGCCTGCCCGGTGCTGGAAGGTTAAGGGGAGTGGTAAGCTCTTCGGAGCGAAGCTATGAACCGAAGCCCCAGTAAACGGCGGCCGTAACTATAACGGTCCTAAGGTAGCGAAATTCCTTGTCAGGTAAATTCTGACCCGCACGAATGGCGTAACGACTTGGGCGCTGTCTCAACGAGAGATCCGGTGAAATTTTAATACCTGTGAAGATGCAGGTTACCCGCGACAAGACGGAAAGACCCCATGGAGCTTTACTGCAGCTTGATATTGAATTTGGGTACGATCTGTACAGGATAGGTGGGAGCCGTAGAATCTTGAGCGCCAGCTTGAGAGGAGGCATCCTTGGGATACCACCCTGATCGTATCTAGGTTCTAACTTGGTACCGTGATCCGGTGCGAGGACAGTGTCAGGTGGGCAGTTTGACTGGGGCGGTCGCCTCCTAAAGAGTAACGGAGGCGCCCCAAGGTTCCCTCAGAATGGTTGGAAATCATTCGAAGAGTGCAAAGGCAGAAGG
>NZ_JCBAIQ010000073.1:0-571 GCF_059772165.1 Paenibacillus sp. TY11
CGAGGACAGTGTCAGGTGGGCAGTTTGACTGGGGCGGTCGCCTCCTAAAGAGTAACGGAGGCGCCCCAAGGTTCCCTCAGAATGGTTGGAAATCATTCGAAGAGTGCAAAGGCAGAAGGGAGCTTGACTGCGAGACCTACAAGTCGAGCAGGGACGAAAGTCGGGCTTAGTGATCCGGTGGTACCGCATGGAAGGGCCATCGCTCAACGGATAAAAGCTACCCTGGGGATAACAGGCTTATCTCCCCCAAGAGTCCACATCGACGGGGAGGTTTGGCACCTCGATGTCGGCTCATCGCATCCTGGGGCTGAAGTAGGTCCCAAGGGTTGGGCTGTTCGCCCATTAAAGCGGTACGCGAGCTGGGTTCAGAACGTCGTGAGACAGTTCGGTCCCTATCTGTCGTGGGCGTAGGAAATTTGAGAGGAGCTGTCCTTAGTACGAGAGGACCGGGATGGACGTACCGCTGGTGTACCAGTTGTTCCGCCAGGAGCACCGCTGGGTAGCTATGTACGGAAGGGATAAGCGCTGAAAGCATCTAAGCGTGAAGCCCCCCTCAAGATGAGATTTCCCA
>NZ_JCBAIQ010000074.1:0-556 GCF_059772165.1 Paenibacillus sp. TY11
GACTTAGTTCCGGGAGTCAGACAGTGAGTGCTAAGATCCATTGTCGAAAGGGAAACAGCCCAGACCATCAGCTAAGGTCCCCAAGTGTGTGTTAAGTGGGAAAGGATGTGGAGTTGCACAGACAACCAGGATGTTGGCTTAGAAGCAGCCACCATTGAAAGAGTGCGTAATAGCTCACTGGTCGAGTGACTCTGCGCCGAAAATGTAACGGGGCTAAACACACCACCGAAGCTATGGCTTGATGCTTGCATCAGGGGTAGGGGAGCGTTGAATGCGGGTTGAAGGTGTACCGGAAGGAGCGCTGGACTGCATTCAAGTGAGAATGCCGGTATGAGTAACGAAAAGATCTGTGAGAATCAGATCCGCCGAAAGCCTAAGGGTTCCTGAGGAAGGTTCGTCCGCTCAGGGTAAGTCGGGACCTAAGGCGAGGCCGATAGGCGTAGTCGAAGGACAACAGGTCGAAATTCCTGTACCACCGTAATCCGTTATGAGCGATGGGGTGACGCAGTAGGGTAGTGACGCGGACTGATGGATGTCCGTCTAAGCAGTGAGGCTG
>NZ_JCBAIQ010000075.1:0-550 GCF_059772165.1 Paenibacillus sp. TY11
AATAAACCCCTGGTTGATCCGATGAAATCTAGGGGGTGCATTTTTTATGCCGGCGAAAAAGGGAACAAAATTTAACGAGTATACATTTGAAACCAAAGTAGAGGCCATACGACTCCATATCGAAGAAGGTTGGACATATCGTAGACTCATGGAGAAATTCGGGATCGCAGATCGACATCGATTAAAAGAATGGATGCGCAAATACAAGCAACTCGGTGAATTCGGGCTCATGGACCAGCGAGGACGGCGTAAGGAGTATGTCGATCAGGATAGGTATGTGCAGAAGCTGAAACGGGAAAACGACATGCTAAAAAAGTGTTTGGAAATCTGGATACAGGAGATGAAGCACACAAATATGTAACCATTGAGAAAGCTGCGAAAGACTATCCTATTAGCAAACTTTGTACGCTTTTCAAAGTCTCCAGAAGTGGATATTACGCCTTCTTAAAACGGAGAGGAACAGATCGAGATCGGGACGCGAAAGCACTTGTGAAGAAAGTGTATGAGCAGTATAACGGAGTCTACGGCTACCGCCAAATTCAACTATTTT
>NZ_JCBAIQ010000076.1:0-541 GCF_059772165.1 Paenibacillus sp. TY11
GAGGGTTCGAATCCCTCTCTCTCCGCCAGAATTATTTTATTGCATGGCCCGTTGGTCAAGGGGTTAAGACACCTCCCTTTCACGGAGGTAACAGGGGTTCGAATCCCCTACGGGTCATAGTAATTCGGAGGCTTAGCTCAGCTGGGAGAGCATCTGCCTTACAAGCAGAGGGTCGGGGGTTCGATCCCCTCAGCCTCCACCATAAGTAGTTTTGAGAAAACCCTTTTCAATGTCGCGGGGTGGAGCAGTTCGGTAGCTCGTCGGGCTCATAACCCGAAGGTCGCAGGTTCAAATCCTGCCCCCGCAATTACTTCAACTAAGAAAGTTGACTCTGGAACCGTGGTGTAGAGGCCTAACATGCCTGCCTGTCACGCAGGAGATCGCGGGTTCGAATCCCGTCGGTTCCGCCATTTAACTTAATATGCCGGTGTAGCTCAACTGGTAGAGCAACTGACTTGTAATCAGTAGGTTGGGGGTTCAAGTCCTCTCGCCGGCACCATTTTGGAGGATTAGCGAAGTGGCCAAACGCATCAGACTGTAA
>NZ_JCBAIQ010000077.1:0-538 GCF_059772165.1 Paenibacillus sp. TY11
GGGAGAGTAGGACGCCGCCAAGCAGAGTTTTATGATTATTATTCCCTGATAGCTCAGTTGGTAGAGCACTCGACTGTTAATCGAGTTGTCACAGGTTCGAGTCCTGTTCGGGGAGCCATTTGCTCTCATAGCTCAGCAGGTAGAGTGCATCCATGGTAAGGATGAGGTCACCGGTTCGAACCCGGTTGAGAGCTTGTTATAGGATGGCCCGTTGGTCAAGGGGTTAAGACACCTCCCTTTCACGGAGGTAACAGGGGTTCGAATCCCCTACGGGTCATAGGATAGTATGGAGGCTTAGCTCAGCTGGGAGAGCATCTGCCTTACAAGCAGAGGGTCGGGGGTTCGATCCCCTCAGCCTCCACCATTTTTCATCCTCTTACCTGGATGAAATCTTGGGGAATTGTGAATCATATGCATATTGGGGATTAGCCAAGCGGTAAGGCAACGGACTTTGACTCCGTCATGCATAGGTTCAAATCCTATATCCCCAGCCATTAAGAGCCATTAGCTCAGTTGGTAGAGCACCTGACTTTTAATC
>NZ_JCBAIQ010000078.1:0-532 GCF_059772165.1 Paenibacillus sp. TY11
GCTTACGTCATCTATACCTCTGGTTCGACTGGAAATCCGAAAGGAGTTATGCTGCAGCATCGCTCGGTACTCAACTTTATTACAGGAATGCGCGAAGCAATTGACTTTGAAGCGAGCCAAACGATTTTGTCACTGACGACCATTTCATTCGATATTTTCGTCTTGGAAACCATCCTGCCCCTGTTGGGTGGAATGACGGTTGTGCTTGGCGACAGCCAGCATCAGGTGGACCCGCAGGCGCTTGGTGAGTTGATTACTCAACATTCTATTGAGATGTTGCAAATGACACCATCCCGGTTGCAAATGCTACTGGGTCATGAAGCAGGTTCCCGCGCGCTGCGAAACGTGAAGGTAATTATGGTCGGGGGTGAAGCCCTTCCGTCCAAGCTGCTGGCAGCACTGCAAGAAATAAACGGTCCCCGCATTTATAACATGTACGGACCTACAGAAACGACGGTTTGGTCGGCCGTACAGGAACTGACCCATGCTCAAGAAATTAATATCGGACGTCCTATCGCGAATACCCAAATAT